>JACNKY010000385.1 GCA_014381795.1 Pseudomonadota bacterium
CTACGATTCCGTTGGTGCGTTTTGCGAAGGAGCTTGATTTTCTAACCGTAGTCATAGATCCACGCACAGTTTTCGCCAATCCGGAACGTTTTCCTGTTCCACCGGATCAACTCATTTCAAAATGGCCGGAAGATGTTCTACCGGACTTTCCGCTCAACGAAGACACATACGCCATTTTACTCACCCATGATCCGAAAATCGATGACCCTGCGTTGCACATTTTGCTCAAAAATAAGCTGACTTACATCGGAGCCCTGGGTAGCAGCAGAACCCACGCCAAGCGTTGTGCACGGCTTGAAGAAGCCGGATTTGACACTGCTTCAATAGCTCAAATCAAAGGGCCTGCAGGAGCGGATATCGGTGCAGAGACTGCGGCGGAAATAGCACTCAGCATGATCGCAGAAGTAGTGGCGGCCAAACATGGAAAACTGAAATAACCGTTTTGCTGGGCCACTACGGAGACAATGAACAGGAAAGTTAAATTATACGCTAAAAGCAGTGTTTAGTTTTTTTCTTAGTTGCCAACCCTTAGAAGTCCATAGCAGCCAAAAGAAGGTCTAAAGAGATTCCGGAACAATCCAGCCCTTGGAACGTTCAACCGCCCGGCTCCAGTCTTTCATTTTTTGCTCGGCATTTGCTCTGGAAATGTTTGCCGAAAATGTTTTCTCTTCCTGCCAGAGATTCCTGATTTCCGTTTGATTCTCCCAAACACCAACTGCCAATCCCGCCAGAAATGCAGCGCCCATCGCCGTAGTTTCCAGTATCTGCGGTCGTGTAACATTAAGTCCTAGAAGATCCGCCTGAAACTGACATAAAAAATTATTGGCCGCGGCACCTCCGTCGATACGGAGTTCTTTAATGTTTGTTCCGGTATCTTTGGCAATGCTACTGATAACCTCAGCTGATTGAAACGCGATTGCTTCCAACGAAGCCCGAACAATGTGACTGCGGTTTGTATCTCGTGTCAGTCCGACAATCGTGCCACGGGCGTATGGATCCCAGTGCGGCGCGCCAAGTCCGACGAAAGCCGGAACCACAAAAACACCTCCGGAATCTTCAACTGATTCCGCCATAGCCTGAGTTTCGGATGCATCTTCAAAAAGCTGTAGTCCGTCTCGCAGCCACTGCACAAGAGCACCGGCGATAAAAACCGAGCCTTCTAGCGCATAAGTCACTTTATCCTCAATTTGCCAGGCGATGGTGGTCAACAGTCCGTGTTTGGAAAATACCGGTTCTGAACCCGTGTTGCTAATCATAAAACAACCTGTACCATAAGTGTTTTTGGTCATTCCAGGTTCAAAACAAGCTTGTCCGAACAATGCCGCCTGTTGATCTCCGGCGACACCCGAAATGGGTGCTGCTCCTCCAAACAGTTCCGGATTTACTGTGGCAATCAAACCGCTCGAGGGCTTAACTTCCGGCAAAGTTTCAACTGGAATTCCAAAGCGTGCGAGAATTTCCGCGTCCCATTCACAGGCTTCGATATTGAAAACTTGTGTTCTCGAAGCATTGCTGATTTCCGTGGCGTGAACACGACCGCCCGTCAATTTCCAGATCAGCCAGGAATCAACAGTGCCGAAACAGAGCTTCCCCTGATCCGCCAGTTTCTGGGCCTGCGGAACATTTTGCAGAATCCAGCGCATTTTGGTTCCAGAAAAATATGGATCCGTGACCAAGCCGGTTCTCATTCTCAAAAGACTGTCAAAACCTTCTGCCTTCAATTCCTCGCAAAAATCAGCGGTACGCCGGCATTGCCAGTTAATCGCAGGGCCAAGTGCTCTTCCACTTTCACGATTCCAGGCAATCGTGCTTTCTCGTTGATTGGTTATTCCGACCGCGCTGATGTCTTTCATCGTCAGTTTTGCTTGCGACAAAGCAGCTTCGATGGTTTGACGCTGACTGTTCCAAATGTCTTCCGGAACTTGTTCCACCCATCCGGATTGTGGAAATTGACAGTCCAGAGCAGCATTTGCTTCTGCGACAATTTTGCCGTTTTCGTCAAACAAAATAGTACGTGAACTGGTGGTACCCTGATCCAGGGCCATGATAATATGTGACATCCTAAACTTCCTTTTTAGTTTGTGGATTGAAAAAGCACAATTGCCTGTGCCGCAATTCCTTCTTCACGGCCGATTAGACCAAGCCGCTCAGTGGTGGTCGCTTTTATCGAAACTTGATCGATCTTAAGCTTCAGCACAGCGGCTATATTTTTTCTCATTTCCAAAAGGTGAGGACTCATTTTTGGTTTTTCTGCCATGATGATGCTGTCGAGATTTGCGCAGACAAAACCTTTTTCTGCAGCTAGTAGTTGAACATGACTTAGCAATTCCAGACTGTCTGCCCCTTGATACTTAGCATCTGTGTCCGGAAAATGCTGACCGATGTCGCCCAGAGCGAGCGCACCGAGAATTGCGTCCATAACAGCATGAACCAGAACATCCGCGTCTGAATGTCCTAGCAAACCTTTAGGGTGAGGAATCTTTACTCCCCCAATTATCAACGGACGATCTGCTGCAAGTGCATGCACGTCAAAGCCTATACCTGTTCTATACATTTTTCCTGTAATGTCTGTTTGTCCCGTGAATCATTAATCGTCGTAAGTTATCTGTTATTGACAGCTGCATGTGTTCTCTACCGAAGATAGCTGTATGTTAAAATACTTATATATTTGGAAAATATTTTCCCATTGTTTCGGTATTGCAACATCAAACTGAAGACTGTCGTGAATGTTTCTTGATTAAATACAAAACGACAAATGATTATAACATTCTACAAATAAAATAGAAATATGCTTGACTTTGTTTTATAAAATGTGTTAAAAAGTGTGGTTAAGATTCATTAATATTTAAGACATCAGTAGCTGGCAGGATATGGATTTCAAACAGGCAATCATAGATAACGCGTGGGGCGGCATCAACATGGATTATGGTTTGCTGCATCTGCAGTTAGCCACGCCTACGGCTGTGTTGATCATTCTTTTTATTATGATTGTAACCCTGAACAAACTTTTGTTCCAGCCTGTTTTAAGAACTCTCGACAACAGAAATGAAGTGATTGATAAAAGTCAAAACCGTGTAATTCAGATAAATGAGGAGCTTGAGCGTCTCAAAGCGGATTTTCAGCAAAAGCTTGATACAGTACGGACAGAAGTACTCCATCTCAGGAACGTTGGTCATGAAAAAGGGATCCATGCACGTGAGACGATGATCACTGCAGAACGAGCAGAATTACAGGCTGAGCATGACAAAAATATTGCAGAGCTGGATGGTGAAATAGCAGCCACCAAAATTTATTTTGCCAAATTGAATCAGGAAATATCTGCTTCCATCAGCAAGCAATTATTAAGCTAGAAACGTAACGGCCTCACACAGATGACAACAGCAGACCATTCCCGCTTAGTTATTCAGGCTTTTTTGTGCAAGGCATTTCCCACAGCTTAATTCACCACTGTTGAGTAAAATGTTTCAGAAAGAAAACATGTTTCGACTTTCCACTTTAATCATCTTTGTCTCATTTTGGAGTACTGCGCTTTATGCTGCAGGAGGAGAAGACGCTGGTTCTCCACTTATGGACTTCATCTGGAAAGTAGTCAATGTCGTTGTACTAGCGGCAATCATTTACAAATTCGCAAAGAAACCTGTGGCAGCAGCACTCGGACTTTCTGCTGAATCCGCAAAAAAAGACCTGGATGAAGCGAGGAATGCCGAAGAAAAAATAATTGCTGACCTGAGTGAAATGCGCTCCAAAATTTCCGGACTGGAAAAGGAAACCCTCGAAATGGTCGAGTCTGCAAAAAAAGACGCCAAAGACGCAAAAGCACGGATCGTTAAAGAAGGCAAACTTGAAATTCAACGTATGAAGCAGCAGGCCAGTTTTGCGTTGAAACAAGAGCAAAGAAAAGCTGAAGATGATTTGCGACGTTGGATTGCTGACGAAAGTGTGAAATTGGCAGAAGGTACTTTGAAAAAAGAGATCAACCAAAACGAGCAAAAAAAGTTAGTGAAAAATTTTGTGGATCAACTCAATCAGTCTGAAGGGGCAACGTGAGTCAAGGAGTTATTGCTCGGCGTTATGCCAAGGCCCTAATCAAATTGGCAGAAAAAGGGCAAGAGCTTGAAAAAACTGGTGAGTGTTTTTCCGAAATAGCTCTAGCATATCAAGATTCCGCAGAGTTGAGAGAAGTCCTTTCTGACCCAAAGGTTTCTACAGAACTGAAACAGAGTGTTCTCAAAGCAGTTTTAAAAAAATTAAAAGCACCTGCACTGGTTGACACATTCAGCCGTTACCTTTTATCAAAACGTAGAATTGCCCTGCTGCCAAGTATAGAAAGTGCTTTTAATTTATTACTGCAAGATAAATTGGGCCGCATTGAAGCCCGTGTAACCGTAGCACACGAGTTACCAAACGCGACTGTAGCAAAACTGGAAAAATCCATTTCGGAATATTCTGGCAAAGACGTCGCAATCAGCATTACCATCGACCCTGCCATCATAGGCGGAATCGTGACGCGTATCGGTTCCGTGGTAATTGATGGGAGTATTCACACGCAATTAAATCAGATACGTCAAACAATTATCCGAGGCTGAGCGGTTATGAAAATCCGAGCAGAAGAAATTAGTAATATAATTCAGCAACAAGTTGAAAACTTCGACAAAAAAGCCACCAAATCAGAAGTTGGAACGGTTCTAGAAGTTGGAGACGGAATTGCCCGTGTTTATGGTTTAGACAATGTCCAGGCTGGAGAACTCGTTGAGTTTCCAGGCAACATTACCGGCATGGCCCTAAACCTTGAGGAAGACAATGTAGGTGTGGTTATTTTTGGAAGTGACCGTACAATCAAGGAAGGTGACGAAGTCAAGCGTACCGAACGGATTGCAGAAATTCCTGTGGGCGAAGGTCTCCTGGGAAGAGTAGTTGATCCTCTTGGTGTTCCGATTGATGGAAAAGGTCCAATTGCCTCCACTGAAACACGATTGATCGAAACAATTGCCCCGGGAATTGTTGATAGAAAATCTGTACATGAACCAATGCAAACCGGACTTAAAGCGATTGACGCCATGGTCCCAATTGGTCGTGGTCAACGTGAATTGATCATCGGTGACAGACAAACCGGAAAAACCGCAATTGCCATCGACACCATCATCAATCAAAAAGGTGGTGATGTGATCTGCATTTATGTGGGTATTGGGCAGAAGCGCTCAACCATGGCGCAGATCGTTCAGAGGCTCGAAACCGAAGGCGCAATGGCACATACTATTGTAGTTTCTTCAACTGCAT
>JACNKY010000139.1 GCA_014381795.1 Pseudomonadota bacterium
CGTATACGACAGATTGTGAACGGTATCTGCAGTGCACACGGTGTAAACGCGGAAGTTCAGTATGACACTGTTTTTCCTTCAGTAATTAACACAGCAGTTCCTGTTCGTGCCGCTCAGCAAGCCGCTGTTGAAGTAGTCGGTTCGACTTCCGTTGAAGCAGCTTGTGAAGCAAAGTTATTTTCAGAAGACTTTGCACACTTTGCGAACGCCAGACCTGGGTGTTTTGTGCTAATGGGAAATGGAACTCAGGGTGCGAACGCACAACCTTTACATGCCTCAGATTATGACTTCAATGATGAAGCATTACCTGTTGGTTCTTCATTTTGGGTGCAGTTGGTTGAACAGGAATTATCCAAAAGGATGATGTGACATTTGCGGCAGAAATTACTTTTTTGCTTGTAAAAACTAAATGATTAACAGAGTATTTAATAACGTTCTTGCATTTTTAGTTAGTATAATCATTTATAATACAGATAGAAGAATTATATAAGTTTTCTACTGTTCAAAATACTGAATACACCTAACAGTAGTTTTTCAGCTACTCCGGCTCGTTAAGCAAATGAATCAGCTGGGATAGACAAAATTTTAGTCAGAACAGTAACAGTTAAATTTGACAACAAGGAACGTAGACCTCCTATTTTATTTAGATTTGAAGTAATCAGGGAGTAAATCACCAATGACTTTCAATCAATGAAGTCATAGCACAGCAAACAGCTAAACATAAAAAGCACCATGAGCTTTCAATTAAAATGTCCAAATTGCGGCAAACGTGCCGTGAGTGAGTTTACTTTCAAAAGTGAGCTTAAAAATCGACCCGCTCCCGATGCTGATTTTTCGGAATGGACAGATTATGTGTATTTCCGTGAAAACAACATGGGACGTCAAATCGAATGGTGGCATCACCGCAGTGGTTGCCAAAGCTGGTTCCTAGCAGAACGAGACACCTTAAACAACACCGATCACCGAAGTTTTTGGTACGGAGATTTGGAACAAAACTCAAAAGAAAGTGACGGAGAAAGCTGATGGCAAAACGTATCACCACTCATCAAAATTGTGAACTCCCTGATTTGGGAGAAGAACTCTCATTTACCTTTAACGGCAAACGCATCAAAGCCTTTACCGGCGACAGCATCACATCTGCCTTGATTGCTTCCGGAAGCACTTTGATTTCAAGAAGTTTCAAATATCACAGACCTCGTGGAGCTTATGACGTTTTCGGACAAGGACATGAGTCTTTGGTAACTGTCAACAAAGAACCTAATATTTTAGCAGATAGAGTTCGGGTGCAGAACGGGATGGTTGTGGAATCGCAAAATGCCTGGCCTTCTGTAGAGTTTGATATTGCAGCAGCGAACGATGTGTTGGTGCCGATGCTGCCGAATGGTTTTTACTACAAAATGTTTCACAAACCAAAATGGCTCTGGCCGATTGCTGAACATCAAATTCGTAAAGTTGCCGGACTCGGAAAAATTGACGTTAGCGGAAAACATGTGGATAGACGTTACGAAAAGCATTATCGTTTTCCAGATGTGTGTGTGGTTGGTGGAGGACCTTCCGGACTTGCGGCGGCAAAAGGGGCTCTCGATGAAGGGAAACAGGTTTTGTTGATTGACGATAATCCTGAACTCGGCGGACATGCATTACACAGTATTCTACCCATTAAAAACTGCATTAACCCGGCCCTGAACGGAATTCCGGAAAACAAGGCCGTGCAAAAATTAATTGAAGAACTGGCTGCACACCCAAATCTGGAAGTGATGGTCAACACCAGTGTGTTCGGACTGTACGAAGACAATCTGGTGGCCGCACAATGTGATGCAGACTTATTTAAAATCCGTGCGGAATCTGTTGTACTTGCTCCGGGAGCGACTGATCGACATCTGGTTTTTGAAAATAATGATCGACCAGGAATTTTAACAGCCCGCGGAGTTGAAAGACTGATCATGTGCCATGCTGTTCTTCCCGGTGAAGATACAGTAGTGGTAACAACTCACGACGGTGGTTTTCACACTGCGTTGCTGCTCAAAGGAGCTGGCGCTAATGTTGTCGCAGTGGTAGATGGACGTGAGTCAGGAAGTACCGGAGAGTTTGAGGAGCAAGTCCGAAATCTGGCTATTCCAATTTACAAAGGTTTAACCGTTCACGCTGCACACGGTAAAAAAAGAATCAGCCGTGTCGATGTAGGTCCAATCTCCGGAGGTGATTCACACAAGTCTTTTAATTGTGATTTACTGGTAATGGCTGTCGGTTTTAAGCCTCAAGTTAATTTACTTTCGATGGGACGAAAACGTCCGGAATGGGATTCTCTACGGCAAATATTACGTGTAAATGATTTGCCATCCGGAATGTATTCCACCGGAGAGGTTCACGGTTCCGCCGGTTTTTCCCGTCTGTATGCAGAAGGTACTGAATCCGGGAAAGCAGCCGCGCTTAACACAACTGCACCTAAAACGGAAAGAACAGCTGAAGAAATAATAATGGCCTTACCTGCTGATATTGAGTCTGCCGGAACGCACCATTTTATTTGTAAGTGCATGGATGTGACACGTACAGAAGCAAAGGCTTCTATTGATGAGGGTTATGATCAGGTTGAATCACTTAAACGTTATTCAAGCTTGGGAATGGGACCTTGTCAGGGCAAATCCTGTCATGAAGCAGTGGCTCGACTCGCCGCAGTTGATACAGGTCTTGCAGCGCTAGACGCAGTACCGACAACAATGCGACCTCCTTTTTCAGGAGTATCTTTCGGTGTACTTGCAGGACGCGCACCTCATTTGTCGCCTATACGGAGAACTCCTTTTCATCAATGCCATCTTGATCACGGCGTTAAATTCCTTGATGCAGGACAATGGAAACGTCCGGACTCATACACAAATCCACAGGAAGAAGTCGGATTTGTCCGTAATGGTCTGGGAATGATTGACGTCAGTACACTCGGAAAGATCGAAATCAGCGGTCCTGACGCAGTGGCCTTTTTACATTTTATGCTTCCGGCAAAATATGCAAAATTTGAAGTAGGACGTACACGCTACTCAATCATGGTTGGTGAAGACGGAATCCTCTTTGAAGACGGTACTATCTCACATCTGGAGCAGGGCAAATATTATCTGACAACCACAACCGGAAACCAGGATGCGATCAATGCACTGTTTCAGTGGTGGTTATTAGTTGAAAATTTTGATGTCCAGGTTAAAAATCTCAGTCTGGCAAATGCAGCAGTCAATGTAACCGGAGCAACATCTCGTGAATTTTTACAGAAACTTGTAGAAATTGACATGTCGAATGAGGCATTTCCTTACATGCATTGCCGTCAGGCTAGTATTGCGGGTGTTCCTGTTTCTTTTTACAGAATCGGCTTCACCGGAGAACTTGGTTATGAGATCCATTTTCCTGCAGAATACGGTGAATCATTGTGGAAGCATTTAATGTCTGAAGGAGAAGCTTTTGGAATCAAACCTTTTGGGGTGGAAACTCAGCGGATTTTACGTCTGGAAAAAGGACACTTGATTCCTGGAACAGACAGTGATGCTTTGAGCAGTCCGTATGAAACAGGTGTGGGTTTTGCGATCAAAGATGACAAAGCAGATTTTGTCGGAAAAGCATTTTTGAAGCATTTCAAGGAGCGTGGAATAGACAACAAACTCGTACCATATCAACTTGATCCAAGTTCACCAATTCCGGATGATGGTGTTGCAGTGCTGGAAAAAGGGAAAATTGCCGGAAGAGTCACCAGTTCTAGGATGAGTCCAACGATGAAACGCGGTATCGGTTTGGCCTGGGTACGTAATGACATGTCAGACAGTGGAAATAATTTTACAATTAGGTTGGCTGATGGACAGGATGTGATTGCGACTGTGCTGGATCACTCTGCTTATGATCCTGAAGGCTTGCGATTGAAAAGTTAAAGAATAAGTAAATGCCGAAAAACACTTTATAATTTTTTATAATTAGGAATAAATGCCAGGATTACTTCCAGAAATAGATCCAGAAGGACTTTTAGAATATTCAGTGGTTTACACTGACCGTTCGCTGAACCACATGTCGCAATCGTTTCAAACTGTAATGAACGATATTTCTGTGACATTGAAAAAAGTTTTTCATGCGAATGCGGTAGTGGTGGTTCCTGGAAGCGGAACTTTCGGTATGGAAGCAGTGGTGAGACAATTCGCAGCCGGTAATAAATGTCTGGTCATCCGGAACGGCTGGTTCAGCTTCCGCTGGACACAGATATTTGACAAAGGACAAATTCCTTCTAAATCAATTGTGCTGAAAGCCAGACGCACACAAGAAGGAAAGCAAGCTCCTTTTGCACCTGCTCCGATTGATGAAGTAGTAGCAGCCATTAAAACTGAAAAACCGGATCTCGTCTTTGCTCCGCATGTAGAAACTGCTTCCGGAATTATACTTCCTGACGATTACATAAAAGCAGTGGCAGATGCTGTACATTCAGTAGGTGGGATGTTTGTTCTGGACTGCATTGCTTCAGGAACGGTTTGGGTTGACATGGAGTCTTCAGGAGTGGACATTTTGATCAGTGCACCTCAAAAAGGCTGGAGTGCTTCACCTTGCTGTGCGTTGGTCATGCTCAGTACTTTGGCTCGTGAACGTATTGAAAATACGGAAAGCAGCAGTTTTGCCTGTGATCTATTCAAGTGGCTGAACATCATGGAAGCCTACGAAAACGGTGGACATGCCTACCATGCTACTATGCCGACTGATGCGCTGAAACGATTTAGAGATATCATGAAAGAAACCGAAGAATATGGTTTTGAAAAAGTCCGTGCAGAGCAGCAGGAACTGGGTAAAAAAGTCAGAGAGATGCTTGCTGCAAACGGTTTTAAGAGTGTTGCCGCAAAAGGTTTTGAAGCACCAGGAGTAGTGGTCAGTTATACCGATGACAAAGGTATTCATACTGGTAAGAAATTTGCGGAGATCGGTTTTCAGGTTGCCGCAGGTGTACCACTGCAGTGTGATGAACCTGAGGATTATCAGACTTTTCGTTTAGGACTTTTTGGTCTGGACAAATTACACAATGTCGAACGCACGGTTGATAGTTTAGCAAAAGCATTAGCAAAAATTCTTTAGGAAATATTGGTGAACCATAAAAACACATATGGACAACCAATTGGTTACCCTGTCAACGATTGGCAAGAATGCGCTTTTCCGCCGCGCTCTACCATGACAGGTAAATGGTGTAGGGTTGAGAGCTTAGTTCCGGAAAAACACGCAGCAGAACTTTTTGCAGCTTATGTAAAGCAAAGAAATGATCAGG
>JACNKY010000367.1 GCA_014381795.1 Pseudomonadota bacterium
ATGACGGCCAGAATCGTTTTGCCTGCTCCGGTCGGCAATGCCACAACACCGCGCTGTTCCGTCATCCATGCATCCGCGGCCTCCTGTTGGAAGGAACGTGGGGTGATCTTTTTTTTTAGGGAAAAAGTTTCAACGGAAAATTTACGGGCATGATCCTGGAAAGAAATCTTTTGCTCCCGCAGGGTTGTCACCAAACGGCGGTATTCCGCAGCCGGCGCGCGGTAACATTGTGTGCGCTCATCCCAGTCTACAGCTTCAAGGAGAGCAAGCTGCTCCTCTTCTGCACCGTATAGCAGGAGAGTCCCTTTATCAAAGTGCAGGCTGAGTTTCATACTTAGTTACTTGCATCCCAAAAATAATAACTGAAGTTTTTAATCAATTATGAAGCAGAAATATGCATACAATTTTAATTAGTTTTAACTAAACACTGTTTTTTGCTCTAACGCAATTTCCTCCAAACGAATACGATGTCGGAGTAGTAGCAAGTTTGCTAAAGAAAATAATATTGATGTGTAATAAGCTCCGAAAATTAGTGGAACACATGCTATTTCAAGTATCACTCCCCAATAATTAGGGTGACGTATAAACCCGTAAATTCCGTTTTTTATCAAAGTAACATTGGGTAAAACATATATGCGGGTTGACCAGCGTTCAGCAAGTGTTCGCATTGCCAAATAACGTAAAATTTGCCCTGACACCATTCCTGCTATGCTCACTCCGATCAACCATTGAGGCGGTGTTGTTTTATAAAACCAAACTTCAGCCAACATTGCCACAAACCAAGAAATGTGCAATAACACCATTACTCTATAATGTTCCGGGAAACACTCGTAACCACCATGCTTTTTCATCCAAATTTCGTTCTGTCGACTTCTCGATAATTCAAACAAACGCTGCAAGGCTAGCAAACCGAGTAAACCCGTGAATCCCCAAAGGCTTACCATTTCAATAATACCAGTTCAGCTGAAAATCCAGGTCCCATCGAAAGCATCATTCCATATTTATCATCACCATTATGTCCAACTTTATCCGCTGTTAATTCTTTCAAACATTCGTCCAACAATACTAAAACCGAACTTGAAGAAAGATTGCCAGTTCTGCAAAGGTGTTTACGGGTATTATCCAGAGTTTTTGGAGGTAAATCCAAACTAGATTCAATTGTATCAATTACTTTTGGCCCTCCAGGATGGGTCAGCCAAACAGAAATGTCAGCTAATGATAGTCCTAATTCTGAAAGGAAGCTATCCAGATGAGGTCGCAATTTTGATGCATAGCTTGGAACACCAGGCCCGAGGATGATTTTCAAACCACGATCTGTGACGTCCCAACCCATGACATCTTCAGAATCTGGGAAAAATATAGAAAGACTCTTAACAATCTTAGGTTGAGAAAACTCTACATGCTTTTTGGTTGTCTTTTTTGAACTACTGAATTGATGAATATCTGCATTATTGGTTCTTTTTTTCTTATCATTTTTAATCAACGGGTGATTTTCACCTACCATTAAAACAGCCGCGGCTCCATCTCCAAAAAGTCCACTTGAAATTATGTTTGCAATAGAAACATCATCAGCCTGTAGTGTTAGTGAACAAAGTTCTACTGATAAAAGAATAGCTGCTTCATCTGGATGACCTTTCAAATAGTCAGCGACCCTGGCTATTCCTGCTGTACCTGCAAGGCATCCCAAACCAAACAAAGGTACCCTTTTTAAATATCGTGAAAAAGGAATCCGGTTCATCAAACGGGCTTCTAGGGAAGGAACAGAAACACCTGTGACAGTCGTACTCATCAACAAATTAATTTCATCTGCAGCCAAATTTGATTTAGTCAGTAAATCAGAAATAACACGTTCGCCAAGCTCTAATGCGACTTTCAACCATGCTCGATTGCTATCTGCAAAACCGTCCAGCTTATAATATTCAGACATCTCTAAAGCCAGATATCTACCTTCAACTGTTACAGCTTTTTGCAGACGGTTAAAAACCGCAATATCCAAACCTTTTTTTATCCATTCTGCTCTCAACGCAGAACTCATTTCTTCCTGTCCGTAATAGTGCTCAGGGAATGCTGTAGCAGTACTTAATATTCGGGGCATCTCGACTGGAATGGTATTTGTTAAAATAATTGATCTAAATGTGTAATCAGTATTTTTTATAACGCAGGTGAAAATTAGCTGTCACTTAGTACGATCATAAACATAATCTATAATATCAGAGACTTTCTGCATTTCTAAAACTGTTTCAATATCAGCTTCAATTTCAAATTCATCTTCCAAAGACATGATTATATTCATTGCATCCAATGAGACAATGTCCAAATCATCCCTCAAATTCATATCTGTATTGAGTTCACTTGAATTCAATCCCATTTCCTTTGCAATTGTTTCAAGACAAGTTTGTTCAATTTTTTTACGTGTTATTGTTTCCATTTTTTAATTACAAGGACAGCATTACTTCCACCAAAGGCGAAGGAATTTGAAAGCGCAACATCAATTTGTACGTTTCTAGATATGTGAGCTACAGTATCAATATCACATTCTGGGTCTTGGTCATCACAATTTAAGGTAGGAGGAGCACAATCGTATTGCACAGCAAGCAATGTAGCAAGAGCCTCCAAGGCAGAAGAAGCCCCCATTGCATGGCCAAAAGAGGATTTGATTGAACTTACTGGCAAAGTAGCTGCTCTATCTCCAAATACTTTGTGTATTGCCCTGCATTCTAGTGGGTCATTAATTTTTGTGCCAGTACCGTGAGCGTTAATGTAATCAATGTCTTCCGGAAGAATTCCAGCATCCACAATAGCTAATTTCATTGCCTCTGCCACTCCTGTTTCATCAGGATTTGTCAAACTTACAGCATCGCTATTTGAACCAAATCCTACGATTTCACCAAGGATATTAACATTTCGTTTTTGAGCGGATTCTAAAGATTCTAAGACTAAAACAGCAGCCCCCTCTGCCAAAACGAATCCTCTACGTTTTTTATCAAAAGGTCTACAAGCTTTTTCCGGTGTTTCGTTTTGATTTCTTGCTAGAACACCAAGTGAATCCCAAGCGCGCAGAAATGCATAAGTAACCGGAGCCTCCGCTCCGCCGCAGATAACAGCTCTTAGCCGCCCTTCTCTAACCCATTGCATAGCCTGACCGATAGCATTAGCACCAGATGAACAGGCTGTATTCAGTGTAAAATTTGGTCCACGAAAACCTAGCCGTATAGAAATGGCAGATGAAACAGCACTAGTCATTATTCGTGGAATGGTATAAGTATCAATTGGCCTCTCATCCGGGCCTGAAAAAAGTGCATAATAGACTCTTGAATAAGAAGTTATTCCGCCTACACCTGTACCCATTATCACACCAATATTTCCAGAATCACTTTCCAACTCTTGAAGTTTTGCTTCTTCTGCAGCCTGTAAAGCTGCTACTAAGCCAAATTGAGTAAATCGCTCATATCTTTTTTTCTCTCGAAACTTAAAATGAGCATCCACATCATAGTCTTTTACTATGCCAGCTATTCTGCATCCGGATTTTAATGGATCAAATTCTGTAATTTTGCCTACACCTGAGTTTCCATTAGAAAGTCCTCGCCAATATTCAGATATTGAATTACCCACAGGAGAAACCACACCTCTTCCTGTTACTACAACTCGTTGTCTTGTTTTCAAATCAATGTTTCATATTTTCTGTTTAGCAAACAATAATATTATAAATTATTAGTAGATTAACAAAAGTATCATCTGCCAGCTGTTTTGTACATTTAACGCATATTGACACTCAGTAATTTTTGAAATAACCCAGGGAAATAGTGCAAAACTTGAATCACTAGATCCGTTAACTTAGGCCATAATCTCAACAAAAGGACTAGATGAGTCATAGTCTGATAAGAGCGATATATATTCAAGGATTTTTTTGAATATTCAGATAAAGCATTTTCCAAATTTGAGGTATTTTTTTGTAAAACAGGAACAACATTTTTTTCTAACAAAAGTGCCTGCTTTGCCGCAAGACTAATACCCTCTCCAGTTATAGGATCAAAAAACCCTGCAGCATCCCCTATAAGCAATATTTTTTCATTCACCACATCCTTTGTTTTCTGGTACAAAGGTCCTGTTGCCTTTGACTCATCCAGAACATCCGCCTTTTTGAGACGATCCTGTAATTCAGGAAATTCTTCAAGTAGTGAAGCAAACAGTTTTTTCCTAGATGGGCTTGGTTTGTAGAGCTTTGTGTCCCACAAAAAACTCACATTTAGACTGGATGAAGAAACTGGTGTTACATAAGCTTCAAGCCCAGAACTCCAATAAATTTCAACAAATAAGCTCCAAGGTTCTAATTTGAAATGTTGTCGAACTCCGAAACGTTTAAGTCCAGGAGATGGTGCTTCGAGATTTGCGAGTTTTCTAATCCTTGAATGCAAACCATCTGCACCAATCAATAACTTTGGACTTAAAGTCTTGTTATTTATAATAACTTCCGGATTTTCTCCAATATTATATTTAGCCAAAACTCCAGATTGAATTTCTAGGTTTGGAAAAGAAGACGCGCATTCAAGCAGGGCAGAAGATAATGCAATCCGTTGAATACCCCATCCAGAACCTTTTTTAAAATTAGCTTCTGCAGTTTTACCTTTTCTGGAAATATAACGTATTCCTTTAAAATGATGGTATGGATATTTTTTTATAAATGGTGTGATTCCCAGTTCTCTGAGATACTCAATTCCTGATGGCATAATTCCTTCACCACATACTTTATCGATGGGATATACCTTTTTTTCCAGAATCAATGTTTTAAGATCATTTCGTGCGCAAACAATACCTGCAAATAATCCAGCAGGACCACCACCGATAATTATCACATCATAGTATTGCTCAGTCATTTCAATAATATTATTATAACTATCATTTGTCAAAATTAACGTTTACTACAATTATTCTAATTTACAGATTCAATTGCCCATTTACATCTCTGAGACAAGTACGCAGGCCTTCTTCAATTACAGGATGGTAGAACGGCATTTCCAGCATTTTCGGAATTGTCATTTTTTGCTGGTGTGCCCATGACAACAGATGTGCTAGGTGCTCTGCATGAGGACCGATAAATTCACTGCCGAGAAATAGTCCGGATTGGCGGTCTGCATAAAGGTGCATCAAACCTTTGTTTTTGAGCATTACTCTGCTGCGTCCCTGACTTTCAAAAGAAATTTTTCCTACAACAACGTTTTCCTGTCCCTCTAATTCACTCCATGCTTGACCGACC
>JACNKY010000349.1 GCA_014381795.1 Pseudomonadota bacterium
TGAAGAAATTATTATTGTTGACGTTGCTTATGTCAGCGAGTTTCCCTCTGTATGCTGCAGAAATGGGAGAAATGGCTACATTCGGAATTGCTCTGGGTGCTGGTTTGGCAATTGGAATTGCTGCACTTGGCGGAGGTATTGGCCAAGGTTTGGCGATGCGCGGAGCTTTGGAAGGTATTGCTCGTAACCCAAATGCTACAGACAAAATTTTCACACCGATGATTATCGGACTGGCGATGATTGAGTCGCTGGTAATTTACGCACTCGTGATTGCGTTTATGTTGCAGGGTAAAATCTAAAACTCGCGTTTTATGCGGCTCACTTTTTTGAGCCGCAACCTCCTTCCGTCTTTTCTCATCACATTTTCAGTTTTCCAATATCAGCACACCGTCCGCTTTCAGAAATTCAGTTCCTGAAGTATTGTCTGCATTTCTCAAGAGCAGTTGAAAATCCGTAGCTCCTGAATCATTCGGTGCGTGCAGAGTTATCAGCAAATCGCTTCCGGATGTTTTAATATTTCCTGACCAGTTTTTAAAACCTTCTGCAAATACACTACTTTCAAGCACAGGCGGATTTTCCTGCAATTGGTTTGGAGTAAACTTCTGTAAATAATTCTGCACCTGAACAACAACGCCATTCAGTTCCTGAAAAATAATCTGTGATTCCAGAAAAGCCTGGCTTTGAAAACGCTGTTGGATACTTTGCTGAAAAAAACTCAAGATAACACCTCCTATCAGTAGAGTCAGCACCAGCACTGTAATCAGTAAAAATCCTCGCATGGTAATTCGAATGATAATTTGTAAAATCAGGGGTCGGCACAGACCCTGAAACCAGCGGTTGCGGAATGGGTCGTTTGAGGGCTTGAATGTCTAAACGCTGATCGAATGTCAGTTTTTTTGCTTCCGTAATATCCTCCACGTTGACTATGTCTTGTTCCGCTGCTGGGCGCTGCGGGGCCTTGCGGATTTACCACACCATCCGGAACTTCACTGTAATAAACATCACTGTAATTATCTGAAACCCACTCCCTGACATTTCCATGCATGTCATACAAGCCCCATTGATTAGCGCTTTTTGTCCGAACTTCCTGCGGCTCACCGGTATTATCGTACCAGGCTATACTTGTTGTACAAGTATCATTTCCACATGACCATTTGCTTGTTGTTCCGGCACGTACAGCATATTCCCATTCTGCTTCTGTACAAAGCCGATAAGTTCCGGAGAGTGTACCCGTCAGCCAATCTGCATATTCAATAGCTTCAATCAAGTTAACATAGTTCATCGGATAGTTTTCCTTTCCGGAAACTGCGTATGTTTTTTTTGCATTGCTCGTGCTGTAAGTGTAATTACAGCTTCCGGAATCTACACATGCTTTGAATTCACTTGAGCTAACTTCATGATCAGAGATATAAAACGGCCCTGTTAGTTTTACGGTGTGAGTTGGAGTTTCATCAGACTCATTATCTCCATCCGCAATTGATTGATTATCTGCACCCATCTGAAACCTGCCTCCGCTGAGAAAAACCATCCCGTTGCTGTCAGCTGAAGTAATCACCACACCACCCAAAGTTTCAAAGCCTGTTGTGCTTGCCGAAGAAAGCGCATTTCCGGCAGTGTCCTGAATTCCGCTTGTCAAAGAAACGTGGTAATCCCGAAAATGCGATAGATTATCAGTGGGTGTGAAAGTGACCGTTGAACCATTTAAACTGAAACTGCCACTAATAGAATTACTCGTGTTATCCAATAATTTAAAAGTGCTTGAACTTAAAGTTTCCGCAGAAACTTCTTCACTAAAAACAACGATGATTGTAGTGTTTACGGAAATACTGCTGGAATTGTCTACCGGAGTAATTGAAATAATACTTGGCTTGGTGGTGTCTGACGCAGATTCATTGTCAGAACTGGTTGAGTTGTCAGATAAATCTCCGCTTGTAGAGGAAACTGTGGTGAACTTCCAACTGCTGTCCTGACCCAGACTGTTTCCGGAAGTGTCCTCGACTTCACTCCAAACTGCTGCAGTGTAAATAGTTCCTTCACTTAAAGAAAACGACGGAAGCAATACAACTATATTTTTCGAGAGAGAGACTGTTACAGAAACAGCACTTCCATTTGTGCTGAGGGAAAAATTCTTTTCATTCACACCACCTGTCTTAATTTCCCTGTTGAAATAAATCACGAACGAGGTATTCACTGAGACTTTGGTAGAGTTTTCTTCAGGTATAGTAGAAATTACCGTAAAATCATCGGCAGGTGCAACCGTGCTCACACCTCCGGCATATTCTTCAGACGAGTCCTTGCTGCAAGACCCTGAACTCAGGACGATGAGCAATAATACTGTCAACAATTTCCACGGCCATTTCGACATAGCTACATGCCCTGCGTTAGCAAATTTTGCGTAGCCTCCTTCAAGTCAAAAGCTCGCATAAACAATAACAATATGCAAGGTGTAATAATTCATTATCTAAGACAACGCTGTTGAAGTGCATTTTTTTAAGGACATAATAATAAAATCTTGCTAAGGTGGGATTTCAAGGCACATGCAATATTAAATTCCAATTTTGAGAGAGAAAAATGAGTGAGCAGAAGATTTTTGAAGTTCCTGTAGCAGCCAAAGCAAAAACGTGGATTGATAACGAGACGTATTTAAAAATGTACGATGAGTCTGTGAATGACCCAAAAGTTTTTTGGGACAAACAGGCAGAGCGGCTAGATTGGTTCAAGAAGTGGGACAACACACTTGACTGGGACTACAACAAGGGTCATATCCGTTGGTACGAAGGAGGGAAACTCAATGTTTCTTATAATTGTATCGATCGTCATTTAGAAAAAAGAGGTAATCAAAAGGCGTTGATTTGGGAGTCGGATGATCCAAACGTTGACCGAAGCTACACTTACAAAGAACTTCACACCGAGGTGTGCAAATTTGCCAATGTAATGAAGAACCGCGGGATCGTAAAAGGTGACCGTGTGATGATTTACATGCCGATGATTCCGGAACTGGCAATAGCCTGTCTTGCCTGCACCAGAATTGGTGCGGTACATTCTGTTGTGTTTGGCGGATTCAGTGCTGAAGCTCTTAAAAACCGGATTATTGATTGCGGCGGTAAAATGCTGATTACTGCAAATGCCGGCGTACGTGGAGGAAAGAGTATTCCACTCAAGAAAAATGCTGATCAGGCCATGCAGGGTACTGACACCGAGAGCTGTATCGTGGTAAAACACACGGCTGATGACTGTAACATGCAGTCAGGACGTGACTATTTCTATCATGAAGATATGGCAAACGCCTCTGCGGATTGTCCTCCTGAAGAAATGGATGCGGAAGACCCGCTTTTCATTCTTTACACTTCAGGTTCCACAGGCAAACCAAAAGGGGTTTTACACACCACCGCAGGCTATCTGGTTTACACTTCAATCACTCATCAATACGTATTTGATTATCATGACGGCGATATTTACTGGTGTACCGCAGACATCGGTTGGGTTACCGGACACAGCTATATTCTGTACGGACCACTGGCAAATGGCGCGACGACCCTGATGTTTGAAGGTGTTCCAAATTATCCGGATTTCGGCCGCTTTTGGGACATTTGCGACAAACACAAAGTCAACATTTTCTATACTGCTCCAACCGCAATTCGTGCAATTGCCAAAGAAGGCGATGCGTTAGTCAACAAACGTGATTTAAGTTCACTGCGTTTGCTCGGTACTGTTGGGGAACCGATAAATCCGGAAGCCTGGCTCTGGTATCACCGTGTTGTTGGACACGAGAATTGTCCGATAGTAGATACCTGGTGGCAGACAGAAACCGGCGGAATTATGATAACTCCACTCCCGGGAGCAACACGCACCAAACCCGGATCCGCAACCCGTCCGTTTTTTGGCGTTCAACCGCTCCTTGTGGATGCAGACGGCAATGAACTGGAAGGTGCAACTGAAGGAAATTTGTGTATTAAACATCCATGGCCCGGACAAATGCGTTCCGTTTATGGTGATCATGAACGTTTCATTCAAACTTATTTCAGTACCTACAAAGGGCTTTATTTTACCGGAGACGGCTGCCGACGCGACGAAGACGGTTATTACTGGATTACCGGTCGGGTTGATGATGTGCTGAATGTTTCCGGACACCGGATGGGAACCGCAGAGCTTGAATCTGCAGTAGTTCTCCATGAAAATGTTGCAGAGGCGGCAATTGTTGGATTTCCGCATGAAATAAAAGGCCAGGGAATTTACGCTTATGTAACTTTAAACTCCGGAGTTGAACCAACTGATGATTTGAAAAAAGAATTGGTGCAGCTGGTACGAAAAGAAATAGGCCCGATTGCTACTTTTGACGTAATCCAATGGGCACCCGGGTTGCCGAAAACACGCTCTGGGAAAATCATGCGCCGTATTTTACGGAAAATTGCGGAAAATGAAATCGACAGTATCGGCGATACTTCTACACTCGCTGATCCTTCTGTTGTTGAAGATTTGATTGCCAATTGTCCTGTTACTTAAATTTCGAGAACAGTTAATTATCCTTTAGCAGGAATTTCAAAACGTGTATTCTGAAACGAGAAAAAAATGAGTTATCTTGATATATATCAGCAATCTATAGAACAGCCGGAGCTTTTCTGGAGAGAACAGGCTGAGCAGATCAAGTGGTATGAATTTCCTGAAACAATTCTTTCTCAGGACGAGCATGGGTTTTACCGCTGGTTTTCCGGTGGAAAACTAAACACGTCATATCTCGCACTGGATGTACACATCGAAGAAGGACGAGGTGCTCAGCTCGCAATGATTTATGATTCTCCAGCAACAGACTCTCAGCAGAAATTCAGCTTTCTGGAGTTACGTGACCAAGTAGCAAAGTTCGCAGGCGGACTCAAAAATTTAGGTGTGGAAAAAGGTGACCGTGTCATCATTTACATGCCGATGGTTCCGGAAGCAGCGATTGCGATGCTCGCTTGTGCCAGATTAGGCGCTATTCATTCAGTTGTTTTTGGCGGTTTTGCACCAAATGAACTAGCGGTGCGGATTGATGACGCTAAGCCAAAAGTGCTCGTAACCGCAAGTTGTGGAATTGAATTTACCAGAGTAATTGAATACAAACCACTGGTAGATCAAGCTCTTAAAATTGCAGAATTCCCACCGGAAAATACTGTCGTTTTACAGCGTCCGCAAGCTCAAGCAAAAATGAAATCCGGACAGGATCATGACTGGAATGAGCTGCTGAAAAACGCTGAACCGGCTGAACCGGTTGCTCTG
>JACNKY010000389.1 GCA_014381795.1 Pseudomonadota bacterium
TGGGTGACCACGGTTTACACGCTTTTTCGTAGGTTCCCATCAGCATCCCCATTTGCTCCTGACGCAAATAGAGTTCACCGTCGAAATCAACTGCATGCGGAATTTCGTGTCCTTTTTCCTTGTTGAATGCTGCTACTTCGGGCATATCTTCTGTTAGCAAATACATGTGTTCCATCGCCAGTACAGGCAGCTCCAAGCCGACCATTCGTCCAACTTCCCTTGCCCAAAGTCCACCTGCGTTAACGACATGTTCCGCATGAATTTCATGTTTTTCTTGAGTGTCTCTGTTTTCGAGAAATACGCGCCATCCTCCTTCCGGTTGAGGAAGTAAAGCTGTAACTCGTACACCTTGATATATTTCAGCTCCTTGTTTTTTGGCAGCTTTGGCGTAAGCCCAGGTTGTTCCGGAAGGATCAAGGTGGCCTTCCATCGGATCAAGCAACGCACCCACAAAATGATCCGGATTGATCAGAGGCATAATTTCAGCTGCTTCTCTGGCACTGATTATTTCTGTGTCCATTCCGAGGTAAGCACCTTTGGAGTGCATGCTTTTAAGCCAGTCAAAACGTTCCTGAGTTGCCGCCAGCATTATTCCGCCTGACATGTGCAGGCCAATGTCCTGTCCCGAAATTTCCTCTATTTCCTGATAAAGTTCAATCGTGTACTGCTGCAGTTTGGCAACATTCGGATCACCGTTGATGGTGTGCATCCCACCCGCTGCATGCCATGTTGAACCGGATGTCAGTTCGGAACGTTCCAGCAAAATTACGTCTTTGCAACCTAGTTTTGTCAGGTGATAGAGGACACTGCAACCGACTACTCCACCGCCAATTACGGCAACCTGTGTGTGTGATTTCATTGATTTATTTCATTTATTTAATTTCGCTTAAAAGAGTTGCAAAAATATACTTGAGTTAGCTTAAATATAAAAGCAATATTTTTAAAATTATATTTTGTCTACATCTTGTATTTCCATTTTATTAATTGTGATTCAGGGCAAAGCGTGGAGCAAACCCGTAAGACAAGCGGAACTGTTTCAGTTATTTTAGACAATTATTTGCCCTTTATTTTAAAGAGAAGAAAATATGTTTAGAAATATCATCGTAACCGCAACTGCTTTAGTTCCCTTGCTCGCTTTTATTCTTAATTCAGCTTAGGCCGGAGGGGATGACTGGAAGGCTAAAAGGAGTTGAATAAAGTGAATGCGGCGTTCAACTGCAATTTAAAAAAACTTGTGGAACGTCTAATAAATCCCAAATTAGATTTTTCGAAACTGGCTAAATTGAAGGATTGCTACAAAATTATATTGTGAACTGCCGGCCACAGAATGAACTACCGTGTTGAAGATAAAGATCTGTTTGTGTCAGAAATTGCTGTTGGAAAGAGAACGAAAAACAAAGCCTAACAACTTGGAGAAGAAAGACAGTGATTTAATTTTTGCAGTGACAAGCCAGGATTATCCGTGGACTATTCGCCCCGGATTGAGCAGACGATGGTGATTGTGCGTGGACTGTAGATTCCCAACGTCAGTGCAGTGTAAGTGCTTTGCATCCAGGTATTGTGGATTCGTAGTTCATATACTCTGCCTTGTGGGCAGAGGTCGTTAAGTTCGTATTTTTTCTCGCCAATTAAACCCCAGAACCAGAAAATTTCTTCATTGCTGATAACAGTTTCTGATGGAAATTCTGCGGGATAGCGTAGCTGAACCTGACATCCTGACAGGAATAAAACGAAAATTAAGATTAAGCTGTAATAACGTAACATTGAATAAATCGTGGAAAAAAGTTGTCTTGCCTTGCGTTTCAAAACTTTCGAATTTACACTTGTTGTTTGGATCCTGAAAAAGTGTAGTCCAATAAAGATTTGCCGGAATAAATAAATTTTGCGGAAAAGCAGCCGGATTCCATAATTCTGGGGGTAAACAATCGGTCGCCTTCCCAAGTTGCTAGTTCAGTCAGTTCGTTTTTGGGAATCCATTCAAGCCGACCTTCCGGACAAGCTGTAGTAAGTGTTCCAGAAAAGCTGTTCGTGTAAAAAACAAAGACGAGCCATTCATCACCAAAAGGCGAGTCTCCTTCGTCGGGAAATGAGAGTACGGCTTTTAGTTCAGGATCTTTAATTATCAATCCTGTTTCTTCCAGCGTTTCACGGACCGCCGTTTCATAAGGTGCTTCATTTGGTTCGACTTTTCCGCCGGGTGCTAACCAGAGTCCCTGATGTTCATCCTCTTTTTCACGGTGAATCATCAGTACATGTTCGTCATTATTCTCAAGATAAACCAGAACTCCTAATTTCACTGCATTACTCCAAATAGTCTATGTCTCAGTCGAAGAAAGAATTAAATGCACTTTTAAAACGCATTTCGGTTGAACAGGACAAACGACTGAATCCTGAAGTACAGCAGGAAACCGAGGTTCTGCCTTATGAATTAGGTAATCAAATCCCGATTATACGTGGGCGTATGCCCGGATTGGAAGCAGTTTATGACCGCTTTGCCAGGATCTACGCACAGACTTTTTCACATCATGTGAGACGACCAGTAACAATCACACGCAGATCTACAGAACTGGTAAGTTTCCGGGATTATCTAGGAGCAATTACAACTCCTGCCTCTCTCAGTATCTTTGGCATGAATCCACTTCAGGGTCACGCGTTGTTTGTCTTTGAGCATCAACTGGTACACGTACTGATCGACTTGCTTTTCGGAGGAAACGGTTGGCTTGAAAATCCGCCTCCCAAACGTGAATTTACAGGAATTGAAATTCGGATGCTCTCAAAAGTCGTGTTCAGCGCACTCGAGGATCTGGGCAAAGCCTGGAAGAGATTAACTCCTTTGGAACCATATTTTGAGCGTATGGAAATACAGCCAAAGTTTGCTGCGATTGTTCCGCAGGAAGAGGTGGTGGCGAGCACAACATTCGATGTTGAAATCAACCGTGTCCCATACACAATGAGTATTTGTCTACCTTACCTGATGCTTGATCCGGTGCGTTTACAAATAGAAGCCGGCAAAAACAATTTTGATGAAGAGGTCAATGCGGTTAACGTCAGTCGCCTTGAAGAAAATCTGTGTAACTCAAAAGTCAGCGTAAAGGTCGCTCTTGGAGAAGCACGCATGTCACTAAGGAACTTTCTTACTTTGAAAACCGGTGACCGTATTATCTTAAATCAGGATCAAGATAAACCACTTAAAGTTATGGTTCAGGACAAACTCAAATTCATGGCAACTCAAGGTGCATACAAAGGCAAGCACGCAGTTCAAATCACCAAGATGATTGAACCCCAGCCACGATTTAAGGATTTACTGGATCAACCTCCGGAAGACTTAAACGAAAATGCCTGATCTTCCCGAAAATTACTGATTGACGCGACTACGCAGGTCCTTGCCTGTCCGGAAAACCGGAAGCTGCTTTGGTTTGACTTCCACTGTTTCTCCGGTTTTAGGATTCCTCCCGAAATAACCCTTATATGTTTTCAGTGTAAAAGAACCAAATCCGCGTATTTCAACTTTGTCACCAGCGGTAAGTGCGTTCTTGATGCGGTCAAAAAAGATTCGCACAGTCTGGTCTGTTAATCTTGGATTATGTCCTGTACGGGCCGATAATTCTTCGATTAATTCTGATTTGTTCATAACTCCATGCATTTAAGGTTAAAAAAATTTGAGGCATTTTATCAGCAGAAAGTGGTTTTATGCTCCAGCCATTCTTCGTCTGCTTAAAAAACCGGTTGATGTAAACTTAAGGAAACAGGAAAAAATATCAAGTGTTTCGTGAATATTTTTTCAAATTGCCTGAATTTGTAGTTCGCGTCGATAATGATCAAAGAGAGTTGACTTGGAAAGCATTCCCAAAAATACTTTAGCTTCAACGACTGGTAGTGACCATGCTTTAGAGGTTTCAAACTTGTCCAGAGCAACATTGATCGGTTCATTTAAATTGATGACGGGCAGGTTTCGCATGACTGAACCCATCGTTACTAAATCATAAAGACTTGTGTCAAAAAGATGCGGACGGATGTCATCCAGAAAAACAACTCCAACACATTGTTTTTCAGCATCGAGTACAGGAAAATAATTGCGGTGTGCTTTCTTGAATTCATCGATGAAGTCCCTTAAAAGCAGACCTTCTGGAATAGTGATGAAATCCTTGTCTAAAATATCCTTAATATTTAGATGATGCAACAAATATCTGTCTGTTCCTCGTTTAATCAAACTCCCCTGCTTTATCAGATCCTGAGTATAAACAGAGCCAATTTCAAAGAACGAGCTTACTACCATGGCGCTGCTTGCAGTTAGCATCAGGGGTAAAATCATTGAATATCCGCGAGTTGCCTCCATGACGAGAAAAATGCCAGTCAGAGGTCCATGCATGACTCCAGCAACCATTCCAGCCATACCCGCTAAAGCAAAAGCCGCATCTTCAGCAACACCATCCAACGGTAATAAATGCAGAATCATCCCGAAAGCCAGGCCAACTCCGCTGCCGATCACGAGGCTCGGCGCAAATACGCCGCCTATGCCTCCACTCCCCAGAGTAATACCGCAGGCCAAAAATTTTAGCAGCACAAACAAGAGGATAAAACCAAGTTCCGGCCTGATTGAATAGGTCAGAAATGATTGAGTTACTGAGTAACCCTCAGACAAAACTTCAGGCATATAAAAACCGAGAACTCCCACAGACAAACCACCAATCGCGGCACGTACCCAAAGATGTAGAGAAATTTTGGCAAAAAGTTTTTCCCAGACATGTAGACTTCTGACAAACAGGATTGAGATAACACCTGTAATTGCTCCAAGCGCAAAACAGGCAATTAAAGAGGTAAATGAGAATTCTGCAAATTCCTGAAAAAACGCAATCTTGTTACCCATGATCCAACGGCTGACTTCAGTCGCGGAAACTGCTGCAATGATGGTTGGCAGAATAGTTAAATAAGACCATTCGCCGATAATTATTTCCAAGGCAAATATCAAACCTGTCAACGGTGCATTGAAAATTCCAGCGACCGCTCCTGCAGCACCATAACCTACGAGTAGTTTTTTGTGACGTTCATTCATTTCCAGCCAACGACCAAGGACCGAACCAATGGCACCGCCAATGCTGACTATCGGACCTTCCAACCCTGTTGAACCTCCGCTTCCGACTGTCAGTAGACTTCCGAAAAATCTGGAATAAATCATGCGTCTCCTGAGCGTTCCTGTGCCCATTGCAATGGCTTTGATGACTGAGGAAACTCCATGCCCCTCATTA
>JACNKY010000391.1 GCA_014381795.1 Pseudomonadota bacterium
ATTAAAACCGGACGTTTTTCGTCCCAGGGAAAGCAGATTACAATGCCCCCTAATTTCCCCCCAGAAATCCACACAATTCACGGTCAAGGTTGGAAAGCTGCCTGGACGGTACGCGAAGTTGAGGAAAATAGAGCAGTGATAGCTTACCAACATTTTCCTGATGAATGGCCATTCCCATATTTAGCGCGCCAGATGTTTGAACTGAATGGTCCCTCACTGACGGTGACTTTGCAAATCACCAACAGCGGAAAAACTGCAATGCCTGCCGGTATGGGACTGCATCCATATTTTGTCCGGACACCACTTGCTGCTATAACTGCAAAAACGGAAAAGATGAGGGTCAATGATTCCGAAAATATGCCGTTGCGTTTGCAATCAGTTCAGGAATCAGAATACTTGTCTCAAGGTTTGATTGTCAATCAAAAAGCATTGGATAATATATTTAGCGGTTGGAATCGTGAAGTGCTGATTTCATGGCCGGAATGGAAAGCAGCTCTCAAAATATCTGCAGAAGCACCTTTGGATTTTATGGTTATTTTCACACCTCAGGATGAGGATTACTTTTGTGTGGAACCTGTCAGTCATGTGACTGATGCCTTTAACTTGCTGGACCGTGGAGATTCCGGGACTGGAGCAAAAATTCTTCTTCCGGATGAAATCCTCGAAGCTAAAATTAGTTTTGTACCTGAACTGAATTAAAATTATTCAAGGATTGCAGCTAAATAATAATTCTATTTCAGCTATCCGAATATAGTAGTCGGATACGATGTTGTCCAAAAAACTCAGCTAATCATCTGTTGTGATAATATCGGGAATGGCTCAGATTCAGGATTAGGAAGTGAGAATTTAAGCCAGAATGTGTAAGTGGAGTAACCTTGATTTGGAGAATAATCACGAGCGGTTTGCCATCATACTTGATTAATTTAATTGACATCCTCCTCTGTCAAATCGCCAGAAGAGACTTGCAGATTATCAAGATAAAAAAATTTCACTTTGCAGCGTTAAGTAGCCAGTTATACTGATATTCGATTTCCAAATCATCTGCATGCAAAGATCGCAGTAGATTATTTTTTGAATATTGCTTGAGGTGAAGCAATAAGCCTTCTTCATTTCCACCAAAATCAGCCTGATACCATTCATATATTTTAGAAAGAATTAAATTTTTACCCTGAATGTTTACACCGCGGGGGTGATTGATGTAATCACGTGCTCCTTGCTCTAGGAGGGACTCTGTGTTGAGTTCTGTAAAGGCTTGTGGTAACAGATTTGGACAGCCAAGGCTGGCGCAATTGAGGGCATAGTGAATCCGTGGGTCTTGCCAGATTGGTCTCAGGATGCGGTGTTCAATGTCATTCAGTGAGAGTTCTTCACCCTCAACACTGAGCAACTCTTCATCCCAGGGACCGAAGCTAAAAAAACCGAATGAAATTTTAGTGATCGACTCCAGTGGATAGTGTTCTAAAATTAAATTTACAGTAGAAGCATTATAAAGGTTGATCCAGAAGGCTCTTTGTTGCGGACGTGAAAAGCTGGAAATGAATGTGCCTTCCAGCGTTTTAAGATAACTGTTTAATAGTTCACGGGCTTCTTTTGAAACTGCGGCATATCTCAGCAAATTAATTCCGGAAGTCGTAGAATTTTCCACATTTTGAGGGTTAGTGACCAAATATTTTTTTAAGAAGATATTCCAAGTGGAGTGGTCAACCACCTCATTGTTTTCAGCATTGTGGGTTTGCCAGCGTGCCCACAAGTCTGATTTTGGCGCGGAAAGAACTGTGGAAGTACCAATAAAAAGTGAAATAAGTACGAGGAAAATAAAGCGTAACATTATCTTGAGATTCATGAGCTAACGTCGCCAAGAATGAAATTTTTCGAGCCAGCGTAAAACTCCGGAAGGTGCGTGGTTCTTACGCCAGACACCAGCCAGCATTTTGTTGGCCTCAGAAAAGGTGGGATAAGGATGTATTGTACCCAAAATTTTGTTGAGCCCGATTCCGTGTTTCATAGCTAAAGTAAATTCCATCAGCAAATCTCCGGCATGAGCACCGCATATTGCAGCGCCGAGGATTTTATCTTTTCCAGGCGGAGTAATGACTTTGACCATTCCGTAATCCACACGGTCTGTGACTGCACGGTCCAAATCATCGATTCCATAAGTTGTGACTTCATGCGGAATATTGTTTGCTTTTGCTTCATCCTCGCTGAGTCCAACTCTTGCCAGTTCCGGATCTGTGTAGGTACACCACGGAACTACAGAATAATCCACAGCAAATTTTTTGAACGGTGCAAACAGCGCGTTGACGGTGGCATACCAAGCCTGATGTCCTGCCATGTGAGTGAATTGATAGGGCCCTGCCACATCACCGCAGGCGTAAATATTCGGGATACTGGAACGTAAATACTTGTCGACTTTGATAGTTTTATTTTTGTTCAATTCCACATCGAGATTCTCCAGTCCAAAGCCGGAAGTGTTTGGAATACGTCCAACAGCGGACAAAATATGGTCGACGTCCAAATACTTTTCTTCATCGTGTCTGGAATAATGTATGCGGGAAGTCTCGTCAATTTTTTCGATGCGGGTAATTCGTGCTTCATCGAGCAGATTTATCCCGTCATTTGTAAAAGAATCGCAGATGAACTGTACCATATCCGAGTCTTCGCGTGGTAAGATTCCACGATCTAGATTAAAAATTGTTACCTCAGAACCGAGTCTACTGAAAGCCTGCGCGAGTTCTGAACCAATCGGTCCACCGCCTATTACGGCTAGATGTTTGGGTTGTTTGCGGAGTTGCCAGAGATTATCTGAATGTGAAAACGAGACATCTTCCAATCCGGGAGTAGGCGGGATAAAAGGTCGTGCACCGGTTGCCACCACAATGTTTTTTGTAGTCAAAACCCGACCATTGACTTCTACTTCATGCGGCGAAAGAATAGTTGCCTCGCTGATGTGACATTCAACACCGAGAGAGGAATAACGCTCCACGCTGTCATGCGGTTCTATTTTTGTGATGATGTCCTGTATACGTTCCATGACTTGTGCAAAATCGACTTCATAATTCACATTTTTCAAACCGTAAAGTGAATGTTTTTTCATCATCTGAACTGCTTTAGCGCTGCTGATGAGCGCCTTACTTGGAACGCAGCCATTGTTGAGACAGTCACCTCCCATTTTATTTTTTTCAATCAAAGCGACTTTTGCTTTGACTGCAGCACCGATAAAAGAACTGACCAGTCCCCCAGCACCTGCACCGATAGCAATAAGATTAAAATCTGTTTTAGGCATTTGCTGCTCCTCTTTTTGCTTCAATGATTGAGATAAACTTTTTAACCAGCAACGGAAATATTCCAAGCAGGACAAATGAGCCAATTAGTGTTGGAGAAAGGATGTCTCCTAAAGCTTCTATTTTTGCGAGTTCTGAACCGGCATTGATATAAACCAGGGTTCCCGGAAGCATTCCCAGTTGACTAACCCAGTAAAAAGTTGATGTACGCAACGGAGTCAAACCCATGACCATGTTGATTACAAAAAAAGGAACGACCGGTAAAAGACGTAAAGTAAATAAATAGAAACCACCGTCCTTTTGAATACCGGAATTTATGGTTTTCATCTGCTGTTTAAAACGTCCCTGTACCCAGTCACGTAATAAAAAACGTGAAATTAACATGGCGAGTGTCGCACCGATGGTACTGGCAAATGAAACAACAAATGTACCGGTCAGTAAGCCGAAAAACGCGCCTCCGCCCAAAGTCATCCAGACCGCGCCCGGTAGTGAAAACGCAGTCATGACCACGTAACTCAGGAAATAACTACCCAACACGAGCATTGGATTTTGCTCGTAATATGAAATGAATAAGGATTTTGAGGATTTTAGATATTCAAGATTCAGGTACTGCTGTAAATCGAAGGCGAAGAACAATGCTATAACAACGGAAAAAGTCATCATCAACATAATAATTTTGAGTTGATTTTTCTTAACTGTCATTTATTTGAGGGCTCTAGTTTTAGTTTAATTCAGAAATATTAAGAAACTGTCAGCTTTCAGTTTGTTTGAGGTTCTGCCGACAAGTTGACACGTTTTCCGTGTAATGCACCCCATGTAGTAACACAGAAAGGTACACAATAAGTCAGAGCAACTTTAAGATAATTTATGGAACCACCAGCTAGAATAACATCACCATGATTAATCAAGGTCAGGATAGTTCCAACTACAAGTGCGGTCATTAAGGCTTTTTTTGGTGTTCCGTCTCCAAAAGCTAATTGGAAAAAGTTAGAATGTAAAGTGTCTTTTAACATTTTAAGCCTCAGTTAATGATTGAGCACACATTTTTACAGGGTGATGATTTGATATCCGTCAGCAACGAGTTTGGCAATGCTTGGATGTCCATTATATTCAGCAATCAAAGGCAGTTCTTCCTTTTTCACCAGCTCTTTTTCTCCGCCAAACGCAGTGACACAATAATCACAAACTCCAGCGATGATTCCGGCACTTTTCAGTGATTGATAAAGCGGAGACATTTTATGCTCCTTGCTAAATTCTTCAATCCACTTTGTACCACCACCATCAAATATGAGCTGAACGTCATGCCCTTCTTCGTTTAATTCTTTGGAATACAATAGTGCGTGTAGAGCTCTTCCCAGCGCATCATGTGTTCCAGGTTCTGCATGTAATATGATTGCGATTTTACTCATAGTATCTCCTTGCTAAACATAATGTTTGGTGATTATTGATGCAGTGCGTTTTAAGCAACTTGTGCTAAGCGCTTGCCTGCACTGACAGAGGCGTGAATTTCTGGACTAAGAACAACGGCGAAAAGTTTCATTACTTTCACCAGCCGTTCCTGCAGAAAGGTCCAATGTACTCGATCTTTCAAACCACAACCGGGAATCGTAAATCGAATCCGGGAAGGGCGCTGTTGATCCTGACGTTCCCAAACCAAACTACTTAGTCTAAAAAGTTACTGCTCACGTAATTTTTGTTTTATACGATCTCTGGATGAATCAGGCATTTTAATCTCATCTTTGGAAGACGCATCTTCCAGACCGAGAAACACTTTCCTCAGCGAGTTCATCTGTCCTTTGAAAAGAGTACATTTTCTACACATCAACAGATGGGTCTGCAGGAGCAGGCGTTTTGCTGGAGAAAGCGGTACATCTATTTTTTCTGACAACAGCGTTGATGCTTCCTCACAAGTGATCATTAACTTCACATTCTCTCCTTGTATGCAGGAGTTAGCAGTGGAGCG
>JACNKY010000309.1 GCA_014381795.1 Pseudomonadota bacterium
TGTTAACAGCCAGATCAAGGATCTGCTCTCAATCTATCCCGTCAGAACGAAAAAGATTGTGGTTAAACTGGATTTAGGCGAAGTGGTTCTGGAGGTTGACCGTGCGATTAACTGCGCTTTATTGATTAACGAACTGGTAGTGAACGCAATCTGGCATGCCTTCACTGAACGTGAAAAGGGTACTCTGGAAGTAGGTCTGACTGAAGGCGCGGACGGTACTTTACGTCTTTTGGTTGCGGATGACGGAGTTGGGCTTCCGGAAGAAATAGACATAAGTCAAACGAGTACGATAGGCCTGCGTATGGCCTACAATTTTATTTTACGACTTAAAGGAGATTTGTCACTCATTCGCACCGGTGGAACACGTTTCCGCATCGATTTTCCTAAACAATCCTCATACTGAATGTAAATGAACAGTACCGGAATTCTGATTGTAGAGGATGAAGTCCTCATTGCCATGGGTATCCAGCAGAAGTTGGAAAAATTCGGCTATCATGTGGTCGGTATCGCCTCTTCCGGAGAAGCAGCACTGGCTCTGGTGATTGAACACCAGCCTGAACTGATTCTGATGGATATTGTGATTGAAGGCAGTATGGATGGCATTGAAACTGCGCAAAAAATTCAGGAACAATTCGGAATTCCGGTAATTTTCCTGACTGCGTACAGTGATGAAAAGAATTTACGGCGTGCAAAATTTACTGACCCCTCTGCCTATCTGCTGAAACCGTATAGTGAGCGGGAACTGGAAATCACCATCGAATTGGCGCTGCACAGAGTGCAAATGAGTAACCGTCTGGAAAATCAGCAACGCTGGTATGCAACCATCCTGAAATCCCTGGGAGAGGCGATCATCACCTTTGACACCAAACAAACTGTGCTCTACATGAATCCTGCGGCGGAAGCTCTGGTGAATCGACAAATGATCGGAAGTCTTGGAAAAGAATTGAGCCTTTGCTGTCAGTTTGAAAGCGAAAAAGGTCCAGTTGATTTGCAAAAGTGTCTACAAAAAGTATTTGGAAAAGGCAGTCGAGTGCAAATGGCGGATCTGCGTTTAACTGATGATCCTGCAAAATCTGTGGTGGATTTGTCAATCGTTCCCATCAAGGGAGAGGACGGAGGGATCAAGGGAGGTGCGATGGTGCTGCACGATAAAACTGAAACCAAACGACTGTTGAAAAAACTTGATCGACATCTTGAACCGGATTCCAGAGACTTGCTGACTTATCGTGAAAAACAGGTGCTGGATTACATGGTGCAGGGACAAGCCACCAAACAGTTGGCTGACACTCTGGGAATTAGTCCGCGTACCGTAGAGTTTCACCGTTATAACCTGATGCGTAAACTTCAGGTGGAGGACGTTCCTTCTCTGGTACGTCGTGCTTTGTCTCAAGGTTTGATAGATCCGGAATGATTTTAAAAATTCTGCTTTAGCTTTCTTTAAACTGATGATGACGCAGTTAAAATTATAAAGTGGTGTCATTTCAGGTCGACTCTGATATGAATGTTTTTTAAAATTGCTTAACATCTTCATTCTGTGTCTGTGATAGCTTCAACAGCAAAAGTTTTCCTCTCCATTTTCTAAGCCCCAAAAAAGACACTTCGTAGTTTTACCAGGTAGTTTACCGAGTTACATTATTTTTTCACTTTAGTAAGCTTAGACACACTTACATACAAAGTGCTGTTTTGGATAATGTTTCGTGTGTGTAGGTTATGTTCATAACTGATAGTCACAAAGATAGTTGACGCTTGGGAAACTTTCCGCAGCGATTGATTGTGAAAATATTTGCTGAAACTCCCATCCTTAATGTTGCTCTTCAGGTGGCCGTCATTGAAAACTAAATCTCATGAAAATGGAGAAAACAGATGAATGATCAGAAAAAGATGGCACGGGATTGGTCTCGACGTCAAATCCTCAAAGCAAGTGCAACCGGAGCCGTATTGGCTGCGTCAAGTTCCCCAATGTTTTTTGTAAAAGACGCATGGGCAGCAAATTTTCGTAACAATCCAGGCAACAGTTCCAGCGTAACTCTCGGTTTTAATGTTCCACAAACCGGTGCATATTCCGATGAAGGCGCAGATGAATTAAGAGCATACAAGCTGGCCGTGCAACATCTGAACGGTGAAGGTGACGGTGGAATGCTGAATACTATGACTCCAAAATCCTTGACAGGAAATGGAATTTTAGGTAAAAAAGTAAAATTCGTTACAGGTGATACTCAGACCAAATCTGACGCAGCTCGTGCTTCCGCCAAGCGGATGATTGAAAAAGACGGTGTGCTGATGGTGACCGGAGGATCATCTTCAGGTGTGGCGATTGCTGTACAGGGGCTTTGCCAGGAAAATGGCATCATCTTCATGGCAGGACTCACGCACTCCAACGATACAACCGGTAAAGACAAAAAGCGTTATGGTTTCCGTCACTTTTTCAATGCCTATATGTCCGGAGCAGCACTCGGTCCCGTTCTGGAAAAGGAGTACGGCAATGAGCGCAAAGCATATCACTTAACTGCCGATTACACTTGGGGTTGGACTCAGGAAGAGTCGATGCGTAAATTTACCGAAGCTCTTGGTTGGCAGACCAGTAAGGCAGTAAAAACACCTGTTGGTGCCGGTGATTTCTCACAGTACATCACTCCGGTGCTAAACTCTGGTGCGGATGTGCTGGTGCTGAATCACTATGGGAAGGACATGATTAACTCCCTGACTCAGGCAGTTCAATTTGGATTGCGTGACAAGCAGGTCAACGGTAAGAATTTCGAGATAGTTGTACCATTGTTTTCACGCTTGATGGCTCAGGGTGCAGGTAGTAACATTAAAGGAATCCTTGGTTCCACAAACTGGAACTGGTCCCTGCAAGATGCAGGTTCTCAGGCATTTGTGAAATCTTTTGGTCAGGCCTACGGTTTTCCACCATCGATGGCTGCACATACTTGTTATGTTCAAACCTTGTTGTACGCAAACGCCTGTGAAATGGCCGGCACGTTCAATCCTCCTGAAGTAATCAAATCTTTAGAAGGTTTCTCATTTGACGGCATGGGCAACGGTCCTACAGAGTACCGTGCTTCCGATCACCAGTGCTTCAAAAATGTTCTGGTGGTACGTGGAAATATGAATCCGAGCAGTCAGTTTGACTTGCTGGATGTGGTTCAGGAAGTACCACGTAGCCAGGTTGAATATGATCCAGCCATCTTTGGTGGTAAATTGGGTCCATATACTGTTTGATTAATTAAGAAACAGGGAAAAGGATTCAGGGGAATTTAAACTTCCTGCTGAATCCGTTCCTGTTTCCTGCAATTGACTTCTGACTCCTTAAAAAAATGGATTCGATTTTTCTACAAATTTTAAACGGCCTTGATAAAGGTGGTGCCTATGCCTTGATTGCATTGGGACTGACCTTGGTCTTCGGAACTCTGGGTGTGGTCAACTTCGCACACGGTGCGATCTTTATGCTGGGTTCCTTCTGTGCTGTAACTACGCAAAATCTGCTGACTTATTCAAAAAAAGTAAAAGACGAAAGCATCACTTATTTTGAAGCATTCAAAGAAGTTCCATACCTGGAAATATGGTGGGGAGATACCGGCAGTTTTATTATTGATTACAAAGTACCATTTTCAATTTTACTAGCAATTCCAGTAATGCTGCTGATTGGGCTGGCGATGGAACGTGGTTTGATTCGTCATTTCTATAACCGTCCACACGCAGATCAAATTTTGGTTACTTTCGGATTGGCGATTGTAATTCAGGAAATTGTTAAATCAATTTACGGAGCAAATCCGATTCCGGTACAGGCACCTGCAATTGTTGCAGGAAGCGCCAGTATTGGTTCATGGATCGGCTTGGGAGAGTCTGTTGTTTATCCCTGGTGGCGCTTGATTTATCTGGCGAATGCACTTGTGGTGATAAGCGCGGTCTTTTCATTTTTAAAATTTACAACTTACGGTATGGTGGTTCGTGCAGGAATGCAGGATCGTGAAACCGTAGGTCTGTTGGGAATTGACATTCAACGCAGATTTACTGTTGTTTTCGGCATGGCTTCGGTTGTGGTTGGAATAGCCGGTGTTATGTACACGCCGATTCTTTCTCCGGATTATCACATGGGAATGGATTTTCTCGTACTCTCATTTGTGGTCGTGGTGGTTGGCGGAATGGGATCACTCGAAGGCGCGGTGGTTGCCGGTTTCATGTTGGGTATATTACAATCATTTGCTGCCATGAATGAAATAAAAAGCATCTTTCCTGGTATTGATCAGATTATTGTCTATCTTGTCGCAGTGATCATTCTTTTGACACGGCCTCGCGGTTTGATGGGGCGCAAAGGGGTGATGGAGGATTAAATGGATACAATATCTCGTAAAGGCGAACTAAGAATGATGGCACTTTTTGCCGTAATCGTTTTGCTGATGCCCATCTGGTTGATTCCTTTTGGTGCCGCATATCCGGATCTGCTGCAGAAATTTGCAATCTTTGGTATTTTTGCCGTAGGCTTTAACATCCTCTTTGGACTTACCGGTTACCTTTCTTTTGGTCATGCAGTATTTTTAGGAGTCGGTTCGTACGCGGCAGTATGGTCTTTTAAACTTTTCACCATGAATGTTATTCCGGCTGTTATTTTTGGAGTCCTTTTTTCCGGAATTTTTGCTGCGGTAATCGGCTTTGTTAGTCTGCGGCGTTCCGGAATTTATTTTTCGATTCTGACATTGGCCTTTGCACAAATGTCATACAATCTGGCTTATTCTGTGTTAACTCCTATCACCAACGGAGAAACAGGGCTGCAATTGCGTTTGCATGATTTAAGAATGATAGATGGGCTTTTTATTGAAGCAGGTGAAGGGCTGCCTTTAACAAATTTGTTTGGCATAAAAATGAGTGGTTATCCCGGATTTTATTTCTGCGCAGTACTGTTGATTCTTGCGTTTTATCTGGCATTACGTATCACAAATTCTCCATTCGGAATGGCATTGAAAGCGATTAAATCGAATCAGCTGCGTATGGGCTACACCGGATTTAATACACGTCCGTACCTGATGAGCGCGTTTATGATTTCCGGAATGTACGCAGGGCTCGCCGGAGCGCTTTTGGCCGTGACAGATCCTTTGGCCGGAGCGGAAAGAATGCAGTGGACTGCTTCCGGAGAAGTGGTGTTAATGACAATTTTAGGTGGAGTCGGTACACTTTTTGGACCTTTACTTGGTGCAGGTTTGATTAAATATTTTGAAAATATTTTCTCTTCATAT
>JACNKY010000381.1 GCA_014381795.1 Pseudomonadota bacterium
TGGACTTGAGGATGTTGACGATTTAAAGGATGATCTAGGGGATGGCTTGAAGCGTCTGCGGAATTTCCGCGGTTGATTATCTTCGAAAAATACGACTTTTAAACCAACGAAAAACGTCCAAATGAATTTACTAATTGCTGATGACTCAGCTGAAGTAATGGATTTTCTTCAAGACTTTTTTGTGAAAGCAGGACATGCCGTGTTCTGTGCGAGAGATGGCGAGGAAGCGCTAAAGATTTTTCAAAAAGAGGAAATCGATGGAATTTTCTGTGCGCTGACTATGCCTAAACTTGGTGGTCTGGAGTTGCTCAAGGAAGTCAAATCTGCTAACAGCCGTCGTCCGCTGGTTATTCTTTGTCCACCCAGTGATAGCGAAAACGCACTTAATGCGGTGCAACTCGGAGCCTGCGATTATCTTATCAAACCTATTAATCCTCTTGAACTTCAGCGTACACTTGACAGAGTTGTTTCACTGCAGGAGGGTTTTCACTTCAGTGCTTATGCGCTGGATCATTTGCTGCAGGAAACACGCACCCTGGAAATCGGCAATGATTTTGAGGGAGTGAACCGGATAATCGCTTTCATGACGCAGGATTTACCAAGCTTCGGTATTTTAAAACAAGAACAACTGTTCCGCATGAACATGCTACTCAAGGAAGCAATTGAGAATGCCATTTTTCATGGCAACCTTGAATTGAGTTCAGAAATGCGCAGGGACAGCCGGGCACTGTTTTACAAAACCGCAGCGCAAAAACGTGACATTGATCCTTATAAAAACCGTAAGTTAATATTGCAGTATGACATCAGCCGAAACTCGGCAAAATATGTTGTTCGTGACGAAGGAAAGGGATTTGCACATGAAGACTTATTGGATCCGACTGATCCGGACAATTTGCTGCGTATTGAAGGCCGCGGATTGATAATGATCATGAACTTTATGGATGAGGTTTTTTGGAATGATCGAGGCAACGAGGTGACCATGGTACGATACCGTAAACGTAAAACATGAATCATATTTGATGCAATCTTAATTAAAGTAGTGTTGTCGTTTAAAGACGATTTTCCACTTTGCTTGAGATGAGAGGTATTTAGTCCTTTTTTAGAGACCACCATAATTACATGAATTAAAATTGAATGAAGAGTTTTCTTAGTTTAAACATGACAATTAAATATTTGCATATTTTCGTGCTGCTGCTGTTTTCTGGACTTTTGCAAAGTTGTACTGACACAACTCAGGTACGGGTTCCTGCCACAGAATTGTATCAAAAGGCAATGGTCGCATTTGAGGATGAATTTTATCTTGAAGCACTGAAGAATTTTGAAATCCTGATTGAGGAACATTCCGGTACCAGGTTGGCGACACTTTCTCATTTGAAAATGGGTGACTTGTATTTCTTACAGAATAAATGGGAAGAATCAGAAAGCAGCTACAGACTTTTCCTTTTGCTTAATCCACGTACTCATCTCACGCCCTACACACTTAACCGTTTGATTGCACTCAATTATGAACGGAACATTTACGGTTTATTTGCGAAGTCTCGGGATTATGACCGGAACATGGAACCTAACCGAACTCTCATTCGAGAATATCAACGTTTCTATCTGCTTTTTCCACAAAGCCCTTATTTAGAGGATGTGCAGGCCTACCAGAGCAATGCGTTGAGTGACCTTGCCGAACACGAGTTGCACGTTGCAAATTACTATTTTGACAAGGAATCCTATCATTCCGCAATCGGACGTTATTTATATTTGCTCAAACATTACCCCAGTTTTCCACGTACAGCTCAAGTTGCGGAACGACTGATTGAAGCCTATCGTTTGAATCAGCAGCCCGAACTTGCCGATGAAATGCAAAAAGTTCTAGAAACATTACGGGAGCGTAAATTGTTGGCGAAACTCACAATGAGAGAAGAATGATCCTGCCGACCATTCGATTTAAACAAAAAAATTGTTTGATTTATTTGGTGGTAATTCCGTTTTTCTTTTCAGGATGCGCTGAACTGGATGGCGTCTTTCCCAAGTTCAATCCTCAAAAAACTGCTGAAACAACCACCCCTCTTCCCAGTTCAGAAAGTGTTACTCAAAAACAAATTCTGCTTTCTGAAGAAAATAGTCAGTTACAGATAAAAATTGAGAAACTTCAGCAGCAGTTGAATAAGCTCCAAAAACAACAAAAAAATCAGCATGATGATTTCCTTTTGCTGCAGGAGCAATGGGAGATGAATTTTGTTTTGCTGGAGCGCTCTGTTGAAGAATCTCTGAGGTCAAGCAAGGTTTCTGAATCCGCGGCCTCGATGATTTCACAGGTGCTGGAAAATCAACCCCTTCAGCAAAATGTGGACAAGTCTAAAAAATCTAAGCAGAAATATCTGCAGCCGATTGAAAATTACTCCTTGTTGAAAAATACTGAAACGGAGGCTCCGCAACCTTCGGTTTCAGCAGCAACACTAGAATTGGAGGAAATAAATAATTTGGATCTCAAAGAAGAAAAAGCGGATGTTGAAGAGGAGCCAGGTTTTGCTGAAAATGGAGCAGTCAATCTGAAGGATTTGGAAGATCCGCAAGATTTACCTGATCCGGGGGTACGTGCACTGACATCTGCGGAGAGTTCGGTAAATGTTCAACTGTCCTCGGTAGGTACGGACACTTCACAAAGCGCTTTTTCAGATCCGGATCTTGTTCCTCCGCAGGACCCGTTTATTTTGATTCGGCATCCCGGTGTGAAGAAAATTTACAATCAGGGCATGACTGCGGTCATTCAAAAAAACCATCCTCAAGCAATTTTGGTCTTCGAAAATTTCACCAGTAGATTTCCGGATAACCTTGACAGCGATAACGCTTTTTACTGGATAGGACGCTCATACTTTGAACTCAATGAATGGAAAAAAGCGGAAGAGTCTTTCCGCAAAGTTTTGACACGTTATGAGCACCGTCCTACATCACAGGGTTATAAAACTCCGGATTCGATTTATATGCTGGGAAAACTTCAGCTTCAGCAAAATCTTGAACAGCGTGCGGTTTATTATTTTGAGGAAGTAATCAAACGTTTTCCGGGCTCTGCCGCAGCGAGAAACGCGGAACGTGATTTGGGAAGATGATTTAGTAAAGTATAAAAGAACGAATCATTTCAATGATCAGTAGCGCTGCGATCACCGAAATGTCAATTCCGGCGATGGGCGGGATTACTTTTCTGATACGCGAAAGTACCGGTTCCACCATGCTCTGCAACCAGCGTATAGCAGGCGGATAATGTTGCTCATGCATGACCCACGAAAGCAGTGCATAAACGACCAGCATCAGGCTGTAAAGCCGTAGCATAGTCGCGAGTACTTGTAGTAATGTTACTGAAACTGGCATTATTAATTTTTCCGGTTTAGTTGTGAAGATTTCGTTTAGAGTACAGAATTGTAATAAATGTTACCACAGAGCCACAGAGATCACAGAGAAAAAATAAAAACAGATCTATTTGTTTTCATTTTTAATTCTCTCACTTTCCCCCCTTTACTCAACATCCCGACGTGATTCCAGTTTTCGTACACGGTCAAAGAGTTCAGCCAGACGGTTAATGAGCGACTGAAGTTGCCTCCACTGACTAACCGGTCTTCCGGGCATTCCTCCGATGACTTCTTTGTCCTGCGTGTTTGCCGTGATCACTGCCCGTGCAACAGCAGTAACATTATTGCCGATGTTTACATTATCTCTGATTCCGGACTGCCCGCCCATAATTAAATGATCGCCGGTCTTTACACTACCCCCAACCGCTGATTGTGCTGAGATCAGGGCATGTTCACCAAGACTGACATTATGCGCGATCTGGACTTGATTGTCGAGTTTACTGCCCTGCTTGATGATGGTTGTGCGAAACCTCGCTCGGTCGATTGTCGTGCACGCGCCAATTTCGACATCATCTTCAAGACGCACATTTCCAACTTGCGGGATTTTTCGGTTGGTACCTTCACGTTGAAAATAACCGTGACCGTCTGCACCAATCACTGCTCCGGACTGTAAAATAACACGGTCACCAATTTCCGATTTGTCCTGCACCACTGCGTTTGGATATAAGATACAATCCACACCAATCACAACGTGCCCCATGATCACTACTCCTGCGTGCAGGATAGTGTTTTCGCCAATACTCACACCATCATAAATCACAACTTTTGGTCCGACAATCACATTCCTGCCAAGTTTTGCACTTTTGCTGATAACCGCGCTGGGATGAATTGCCGACTTTTTGGTGAGCCCCGGAATATTTAGCTCGACTGGATTCAGTAGTATTGTGGCAGCCACATGGGTGGCTAGCGGATCAGTGGAAATCAGCAGGTTGTGTTCCGGATGCTGAACTTCCGGCGAAACGACAAGAGCAACCTGGCTCGAATTAATTTCATCCACGGTTGTAGTGACTTGTCTCGACATTCCCGCTGGTGTCGGAACACTTTTTATATTGCCCGGACTTGTCAGATATGCAAGCCCTCCCGGCTGCAGTGAGTCAAGTCCGCAAACATGCGTTATTTGCAAATCTCCATTTCCGGAAAATTCAACTTTAAGTTTATTCGCAAGTTCCTCCAGGGAAAGTGATGAAGCAGTCATAATCTCACCCAATTTCATTTAGCAGAGGCCGCACAGAGACGAGACAACCTTTTGGAAGACTTGGTGAATTTGCTTCCACTCGGATCAGCCCATTTGCCTCAACAAGTGAACCGATGCTGTGTGAACCTTGGAAATCGAGGGGTCGGACATGGTATTCTCCATTTTTCTCGTAAAGTTGTCCGCGCATGAAATGTAGGCGTTTATGGGTTTTCAAAATAGCTTCATCGAGTCTTGCTTTGACCATTCCTTCTTCCAGAATTCGGCGTCCCATCATTTGCCGTAAAGCGGGACGCACAAATTCTTCAAACAAAACATAACTGGAAGCAGGATTTCCTGGCAACCCAAAAACCAGGGTTTTACCGCGCCGGCCGAAAAAAAGAGGTTTTCCGGGTTTGAATTTTATTTTCCAGAAAATTTCCTCAACCCCCATTTCTTTTAAAAGGGGTTTAGCAAAATCTTTATCACCAACAGACATTCCACCTGAAATCAATGCTACATCTGCCTGCAGCGCTTCTTCAAATTCCTGTTTCAGGATTTCGGGAATGTCCGGAACCATCGACATTTTTACCAGTTTACAGGATTCCTGTTTAACCATTCCTGCCAGCATATAACGGTTTGATTCTCTGATTTGACC
>JACNKY010000121.1 GCA_014381795.1 Pseudomonadota bacterium
ATAAGTGCCTGCAGGAATGTTGAGAACGGTAGTTGATCAGCTTTTCGGGCCTGATAAATAATTTTAGTAAATCATCTCAGGTAACGGTCAAGTAATCGGTAATATAGAATAGAAGGTGCGAGAAACCATGGATTCCCTGAATAGAAAGGACGTGTTTGAAATTGAAGCTCAGTCAAAACAGTATCTCCCTGAATCAATCCGGAAATTCTTTGACCCAGTTTTGTACCAAAGTAACTTGACAGAGAAACACCTGAGCCACAGTATCCCATGGCATAGTGAACACCATCTTGATTCCCGGTATGCGGCATGTGGTCAAAGGTATATCCCACAAAGCCCATCCATGAGTGACTGATCTTTGTTTCCGCTAATTGAGGAAATATTTTTGTGAGTTGTATGTGCAGAGGTTTTACTGATTTTACAGGATCAGTCTCATTCAGAGATACTCTGCCGCCAAACAAAATACGCTTTCGGTCAGGCGAAGCCCGGTAATAAACTACCAGTTTTCTTGTATCAGAAATTACCCTGTCTTTTGGAATCAACTCGTCGACTAATCCTTCCTCAAGAGATTCTGTAGCAATAATGTAACTCCCAATTGGAATAACTCTTCTTCTGTGCCAGGGTGTAGCAGCACCTGTATATCCGCTGGTGGCGACAACAACTTGACGGGCCGTCATTGTCCCTGCGTCAGTGTGAAGCAGAAAAAATCCGCCTTTCTTCTCAATCTTCTTTACCGCACATTTTGTCTTTATCTGCGTGCCTCCCGTGAGTGCTCTTTGAAGTAATCCTTGATGGAATCGTGCAGGATCAAGTGAAGCATGATAAGGATGTACTATCCCTCCGTGGTAAAAATTACTGCCAATTTCTGCATGCTGCTGAGATTTTGAGATAAGATCTACATCCATCTCCAGACCTGCCGTTTGTTCTCTAATTCGTTTTTCTAAGAGTTTAAATTGAGCTTGAGAATGAGCACCATAGAAACGTCCTGCACGTTTAAAATCACAGTCAATTTTTTCTTCCTGAATGAAATCTCCAATCCATTTAAGGGCGTTGATCCCTTCCTTCAAAAGTTCACGAGCCGGTTCTTCACCATACTTGCGCGAAAGTTCCTTAAAGCTGGGTTTGAGGCTGGTACTGACCTGTCCTCCATTACGTGAACTACCGCCCCAGCCGGCATCTTGAGCATCTAAAACAACTGTGTCCAGACCATTTCTACTGGTTTGGATTGCAGTACAGAGTCCGGTATATCCTGATCCAATCACTGCGACTTCCGTTTCTTTCGGCAGTTCAATGTCTTTGATAACTGGTCGGGGTGTCCTCTCCCACCAGTAAGGAGTGTTTTTGAAATTATCAGCTAAAACAGGATCGGACATTTTTCAATTATGAGTTTAATCATTTGCTAAATTTAGCAGGATCTTTGTAAAAAAAAATTATTGGAGTTAAAACGTTTTAAAATTAAATTCGCCAGGAGAATTGAGACGTTCAAATTAATAGCATATTTTATTTTTGCATGGCGGCGATGGTTGCAACATTGACTATATCAGCTGATGAGCACCCTCTAGACAAATCATGAACTGGTTTATTCAGACCTTGAAGCAACGGTCCAAATGCAGTGTATCCTGCTAGTCGTTCAGTGATTTTGTAGGCGATGTTACCTGCTTCAAGAGAGGGAAAAATCAGCACGGTCGCATTTCCGGCAAGCGGAGAATCTTTGGCCTTATTTGCTGCTACAGCAGGAACCAGAGCAGAATCCAATTGCAGTTCTCCATCATGCAAAATGTGAGGATATTTTTCCGCAAAAATTTTAACTGCTTCCTTAACATGAGTGACACGCCGGTGATTTGCACTACCTTTTGTAGAAAAAGAAAGAAAGGCCACCTGAGGTTCTTCGTCTGTCAACAAACTGTGAGAAGCGGATGATTCACCTGCAATTGAAGCGAGTTGATCGCTCGTAGGTTCTGGAATAACCGCGCAATCTGCAAAAGTATAGGCCGCATCTGCATTTGGAGAAATCATGAAGAAACTGCTCGAAACCCATTTTGAATGCGGAGTTACTCCTACAATCCTGATTGCCGCACGAAGCACATCGCTCGTTGAAGTAACTGCACCAGCGACCAGACCGTCTGCATCACCATTGCTGACCATCATCATGCTGAAATTCAACGGGTCATTCATGTATTTCTTTTTTGCTTCAGCCGACATTATATTGAAAAAACGTTCCTTTTCCAGTATTTCTGTGTAATGACTTTCCTTGCTCCTGAAATCCTCCGGTTCAAGCAAGTCATAACCTAATTCGCGAAGCTGTCTTTTTGCCAGAGAGACACGAGGATCACCTTTTTCGGGAAGGATAAGTTTTGCCGATTTTTTACGGCCTATCTCAATAATGCGTTCCTGGTACTTGTTGATCTGCATGTCCTTTGTCCTTCATTAATTCTTGCTGATCTGAGTTAAGAAATCTCCTAATTTGAACGCCATTCTATTTGACTCTTTTAAAAACAGCAACATCCATACAACTATTGAATGACGAAATTTCGTGAGCCGTGGTTATTATTGTCGCAGTATTTTAGCTCTAACTAAGAGGCGTAGTTCTTATTTATAGCTGATATTGTTGTAAATATTATGATTAGGTTCAGGGTGATACGCCAAACGTTTGATTGACGAGATCACAAAGTCTGTGCCAGAAATAGTTGTAAATAGCTTCAAATAAATGCTAGCCTAACACCCAATGCATAATAGCAGGCAAAGCCGAATTATCGATGCTGAAATCTAAACATGTTATATGATTCCAAAAAAAGTACAGCTTGTAGAAGTTGCTCCTCGTGATGGACTGCAAAACGAAAAGCTTTGGGTTGAGACTGAAACCAAAATTGCCTTAATTGAAAAACTTGCTAAGGCAGGGTTGACGAAAATAGAAGCTACAAGTTTTGTCAGCCCAAAATGGGTTCCACAGATGAAAGACGCTTTTGAGGTGCTTTCAGGAATTGAACGTCGACCTGGAGTGAGCTATCCAGTTCTGACACCGAATATAAAAGGTTTTGAAAAGGCGCTGGAAGCAGGTGCCACAGAAGTAGCTGTGTTTGGCGCAGCCTCGGAAGCATTTTCTCAAAATAACATTAATTGTTCCATAGCGGAATCAGTTGAACGCTTCCGCCCAATAATCGCGGCTGCACAAAAAAGTGGAATTCGTGTCCGTGGATATATTTCCTGTGTCCTAGGTTGTCCGTATCAAGGAGTTGTTTCTGTTGCGGATGTAGTAAAATTGGCACTTCAAATGTTTGAAATGGGTTGCTACGAAATTTCTCTTGGCGACACCATCGGTATTGGTACACCACTGCAGGTCAAAAAAATGGTGGAAGCTGTTACTAAAAAAGTTCCTGTTTCAAAACTTGCCCTGCACTTTCATGATACACGAGGACAGGCACTGGCAAATATTTATGCTTGTCTTGAACTTGGTGTGTCTGTTATTGATTCATCTATCGCTGGTTTGGGAGGTTGCCCATATGCACATGGTGCAAGCGGCAATGTAGCAACCGAAGACGTGGTTTATATGTTACATGGAATGGGAATAGAGACCGGAGTTGAGTTGGAAAAATTAATTGAAGTAGGCCGCTTCATCAGTGATGTTTTTGGTCGTGCTCCACAAAGCAAGGTCACTCTCGCCAGCTGATATTTCCAAATTGTCATAAATAACTGTTTAGTAAAAACGGCAATCTACCCCGAGCCGGAATCAGCAATCAACTAATGAAAATATTTCTAGAGGCTGTTTAGGCGCGTGTAAGTTTAGCTTGAAATGACAAAGTATTATGATATTCAGCAGATAGTCAATTTTCAAAAATGAATTTAATAAGATGAAAGCATAAAACAAAAATGAGTTCAAAAATAGCAAAAAGCGGACAATCCGTGTTACGTCTTGAAGATGATCGTTTGCTGCGTGGCCAGGGCAGATTTGTTGATAACCTAAATTTTGAAGGACAGGTTTATTTACACGTCGTACGCTCTTATCTGGCCCACGCAAAAATATTAAATATTCAGCCAGATTCTGCCTGTCAGCAGCCTGGCGTGCTGGCAGTCTTTACAGGAGAAGATTTAATTAGGGATGGAGTTCTACCGATTCCGATGACTTTGTCATACAAACGTCCCGGTGGACTACCGGCGCTTTCTGAGCCTTACCACGCACTGGCTCAGGGGGTTGTACGTTTTTTGGGACAACCTGTTGCAATTGTGATTGCGGAGTCTGCAGCAGCCGCGTTGAAAGGCGGACAGAGTCTTGAGATTGAATACGAAGAATTACAGGCAGTTACTGATTTACAGGAAGCAATTTATCCTGAAGCACCTCGTTTGTGTGATGATCTTCCGGACAATATTGCTGCAGCACAAACTGAAGGTGATGCGGAAAAAGTTGAAAAGGCTTTTGCCAAAGCTTCTCATATTACGAGGATGAATCTGGTTAATAACCGTGTGGTGGGCAGTCCGCTGGAACCACGGGCTTTGCTTTGTGAAATTGAGCCAAAAAGCGGAAATCTAGTCCTGCATGCAATGCATCAAAGTATTTCACGACTCAAGGCTGTTTTGTGTGGTGTTTTTCAACTTGATGCAGAAAATTTGAGAATTATTGTGCGTGATATCGGCGGAGGGTTTGGCACAAAAGTGGCCGTCTATCCGGAAGATATTCTAGTCGTTTATGCGGCAAGAAAATTAAAACGCACTGTCAAATGGACTGCAACTCGCAGCGAAGAATTTCAGGCTTCTGTGCATGGACGTGACCAAAGGAATTTTGCGGAATTGGCCTTTGACTCAAGCGGTAAAATATTAGCATTGAGATTGAGCACACTTGCCAATACCGGTGCTTATCTCATTAATCCGGCATTGCTGATTCCACTCGGAATGATGCCCAAAGTAGTCGGCTCATTCTATCATATTCCTGCTTTGTTTATTGAGACTCGCTGTGTTCTCACAAACACCGCACCAATCGGAGCCTACCGTGGTGCTGGAAGGCCGGAAGGAATTTATCCGTTGGAACGTTTAATGGACTTGGCCGCACGTGAAATGGGAATTAGTCCGGTTACTTTACGGGAAAAAAATATAATCCGCAGCGATAGTCTGCCTTATACAACCCAACTGGGAGAGGTTTTTGACAGCGGTAACTTTCATCAAGTAATGCAGAGTGCCGTCAGCAAAATGGACTGGGACGGTTTT
>JACNKY010000271.1 GCA_014381795.1 Pseudomonadota bacterium
TCCAGATGTTCATAATGCACTCAGCCTGTAAATGTTTCGTGAATTGCGGCAAGTAGTAGTGGATTTAAATAAACATCCGGATGTGCGTGCCGTTATATTAACCGGTGCTGGAAAGTCTTTTTGTGCCGGTGCTGATTTACGTTGGATGCAGAAAATAGCTGCTCAAAAACGTGAGGATAGAATTGCCGAAGCCACTGAATTATCAGAAATGCTGGGTGAGTTAGACCAGCTTAAAATGCCTCTAATCGGCCGAATCAACGGACTCTCTTTTGGTGGGGCAGTAGGTTTGATTGCCTGTTGTGACATTGCGGCTGCTGTTGAAGGCTCACTATTTTCTCTGACAGAAGTTTTACTGGGCTTGCTGCCGGCAACGATTTCACCTTATGTATTACGCCGTATTGGCGCATCAAACGCACGGAGAGTGATGCTCAACGCACATCGTTTTGCTGCCCCGGAAGCAGTTACTTTAGGTCTAATCGCCAAAAGCGTGTCTGTGGAAAAACTGGATCAAGCTGTTGAAGATGAAATTTCGGAACTGTTACGCTGTGCTCCGGAAGCCGTTTCTGCAGCGAAACGTCTCATTGCGGAAGTTCGTGGGAAAGAACCTAATGATGTGCGCAATGCAACTATAGAAAAACTAGCAAATGCGTGGGAGTCTGAATCAATCAAGGAAGGGATCGATGCTTTTTTTAGTAAACGAAAACCTAACTGGAATAACGAGACTTGAATAATTATTACTGAAGCAGTAAAAAATTATTTAAACTGCACAGAAGGTGTATTCAAGATTTTCAGTTTCACTGGAAAGAACATGGATTTGGGTTTATTAGGCATACTTAATAAATTTAAAGGAAGAATGAAGATCAGACTTTATCAAAAATACGGAAGTATTATATTTGCGGTTTTCTGTGTGATGTTGGCAAGTCCTGCTGATGCGTCTGCACAGGTTAAGAACAATCAACTTAAGGAACTTAGTTCAGGATTGTCTGAAGAACAGTTTGCTGCCCCTGCTACTGTATTTGGCGGTGTCGGCCGGAAGTTTCCTATATGGCAGTCCGGACTAGACTTGCTCATACTCAGCAGTCCGCATTACAGTGCGTTCCGAAATCAGCTAGAACTTAGCAATCGTGTCTATTGGGGAGAGTGGTGGTACAGTGATCGCTGGGGAGTAAAGGGTTTGTTATCAGAACAATCCTTCCCCATGTTTGGGGAAAGTGGGAACCGTCCACAGGTCAACACGAGTCATCAAGGACTTTTGGCAAAAACGCAGCAGTCTCTCGCGGAATCATGGAAAATAAGTGCCGGACTGGGACTAGCCAAAACAGAGTTTGTTCTCGAGAGTCAACGTAAACTTGGAAATTCGCTGGTTAGTGAATTCAGGATAGGATATGAATTTTCAGCGGACTTATGGACGGAAGTAGGAATATTGACCATAGACAGTGCCAGCGGTAGCGGTTCTGGGGATCAACGCCTGGGTTCTACGGGTTATTTGATTGGCATGAGTTACGGATTTTAAACATCAGTCAGCACACTAATTATTTAATAGAAAATTATGCAGTTACCAAATTTAGAAGAAATGTCCGCGTCCGAAAAAACGTGGTTTGCCCACTCAATTGCCGGAATGGTTGTTGCTGATGGACGTAGTGATCAAACAGAAATGAATTTTCTGCGGGAAGCAATAAATTTTTTGGAAGACAAAGAAGAAATCAACAATATCATGACTGTCATCAAAGCTGGTAAAATTCCGGAAATGAGTCCCTTGGAGATCGATCCAAAACAAGCTTTCCTGATGCTTAAATATTTGGCTCAGTTAATGGTGGTGGATTTTGATTTAGACACAAAAGAAATCAGTTTTTTCCTCTTGTCTGGAAAGTTGCTTGGGTTTAATAATGATATTCTGACAAAATTATGGAAAAGCGCCCGTTCTCTGTTGGAGAAGGATCTGCCTCAAGGGATCATTGAGTCTGCTAATTTGGAATTAAAAGCTAGTTTGTTAAAAATTAATGATACAGGATTTTCGTTCCGTCTGGGTAAAGCTATGATTCCAAAAACTAAAATAAGGCTCAAGGTCATTAAACCTGCTCAGACAGATCCTCCTTTGGAAGGAGATGATGCTTACTGGGACGTGGTTAACTGTAGAATGTTAAAGCAGTCACGGGTTAAATTTGATGAAGGGTGGTATATGATTAGAGCATCTTTTGAGCAAAAATTAGGGGATCAACATGGAATTTTACAGATTATACAACCCGAAAATTATGTTGCGAATTCAGATGGAGGATTTTTTAAAGCAGATAAAGATTCACTATTAGGAAGTTTTGTGGGCTGTTTTGTATGTAATAATCCAGAAATTAGATTCTATGTCCTACACTCCAAGAGCATGCTTATAGATCAGAATATATTTGGTGTTCCAAGTTATACCAGGTCTGCAGGCAAGTTGGCATATTGTGATTATAATTTGATTAAAGTTGCATCCTGCTCAAAATGTGGATTTTCGAGTGACCAAAAAGAACACTTTAAGCGTTTAGAAGCAGATAAGCCGACGTTTTCTGTAGAGCAATTTTCAACAGGTTGGGATGAGAAAATTTCGCCTTTGCTCAAAAAAGCCCAAGAATCAGCTGATAAATATTATGGTGAAGATCGAGATACAACTCTAGGTAAGCTCTCATATGAATTAGCAATTGCAACCTTTGAACAACTTGCGAGTATCACTCCAGATATACAGAAAAAGGTAGAGGTGCTTCGCAAGCAATCTTCAATGCAACTGACTCTTTCAGAACTGGAGATGGAAAACAAGGAAAGGGATGCTGCAGAAACAAGACTGAACAAAGTTGTAGATATTTGGGTGCCTGTGTTTGAAAACCTAAAAGGTACTGTAATGATTCATGTTTGCTTATTATTATTTCAGATTAATATTTACTTTAATGATCTCCAGTCAGCCGCACAGTATATGAAATTCATGGACAACTATGATCCTGATGGTAAGCTAGTTGAAGGAACGGAAGAGTTTAAGGCGTTTAAATTAAGTGCGGCTAAACTGAAAGCAACATTTGATGACCGTGCAATACTTACTAAAGAAAATATGAAGCATTTTCATCTCGATGATTAATGAAAAAAAATGGTTGAACTGACCAAGAACGAACAAGGCACTGAAAGCATGGAAGAGGAAAATCTTATTTTGCTGCTTCTCAGTCCCGAATTTCGTAAGAATTACATGAAGACGTTAGTGAATCGTTTGATAGACGTGGATGTAATAGTTGCGATTGAAGAAACAAATTATCCTGAAGAAAAAAAGGATAAATATCACTGGATTTTGAATTATCCGGGTGACATCCCAAAAGGAAAAACTCCGGATTCGAATAATAGTAAATTGATATTTCGTGTTCCGGGAAAGGCTAATATACAGGAAGACAAACTAGATTCTGGCGACTCTGAGAGACTGGCTAAAATTATTGAACGTTTCAAGGAAGTTCGACACTCTTGTACAGAACGTGAAAATAATCCAAATTTTGTTAAGGTGGCGATTACTGATGCGGTTTTACGCAGCAGGAGGGACATGATTTTAAAGTACAAAGTTCTTGTCAGTAAACTGGATGAAAAAATTTCTCAGGTTGAAAAATCATACTATCTGGGTATCGGCTATATTCTCAGTACAGCAATTGAGAAAATTACAGGAGTAGCGGTTTTAGACAATTTGATGAAGGGCCTGATTTACGTGATGATTGTTGATGATCTCGATAAACGTACACAGGATGGTTTGGTGGATATTGATTTCAGCAGGAAAGTACTTTCGTATATGTCTACAAGTGATTTTACAAATAAATTGCTGGAGTTCCGTAAGGAACATGCAGATGATGAGTTCGCAAAAGCAAATATTGGGGATTTCATCTTTAATGCTCCAGACTTTGAAAAAGTGGATATTGTATTTTTTAATTCTTGGAAATTCACTGAAGACTCTTTCCCCATCAAAGTTGCCTTACGTAAAAAAACTATTATCAGCAAGGAGGAGGAACGCAAGGAAAAACAAAAAGACGAGACTCCGGCTAAAATTGAGAAAGAAGAGGCAACATTAGCAAAAGTTAAACTGAAATATAAATATGTAATGCGTGAAATAAACAAAATGGAAAAATTTCATTTTGATGACGAAAGCGCGTATGAGGCACAGAACAATTTAAGACGAAGGTTATTGAAAGATATTAAAAGCAGGGAACTGCATTTAAAGGAATTGAAACGACCTGTAAAAGCAGGTGGAGAGGAAAAGATCATAACTTTTGATTTATTTGAGATATTTAAAAGCAAGCAGTCATTTATGGAGCGTATGGCGGATAAAGCAAGCTCTTTAGGATTCGGAAGTCTTTTAGGAATGAATGAGAATGATAAACGAAACAGTTTTGAAAAACTTACTGAAATGGCGCGTTTTTCTAAAGATTGGATTAAAACTTCGACTCAACTAAATAAAATCACTTCTCAAACAGCTAAATTAGCAGGACAACTGGATCAGTTTGTTGAAAAAAATGAATTAACAGGAACTTTAGGGAATCCTGCTCCAGCAGGTTCTGTAAAATATCAACCACTGTTGGATGAACATATTCTGGACTGCCTCGAACTGGCGGCGTTAAGTTGTGAAATTTCCAATTTATCTGAAGACAAGGGCGATCCGGTATAAAAAGTAATTAATATAATGATTTCTTATTATATTAAACCTTTACATACCTCCTACAGTCATTTCAGCAACCAGCACAGTCGGAAGCCCTACTCCGACTGGAACACTCTGTCCATCTTTTCCACAAGTCCAGATACCTTCGCTCATTGCGAAATCGTTACCAACCATACTAATTTTTGACATTGCATCAGGACCGTTTCCAATTAAGGTGAAATTCTTAATCGGTACAGTTTTTTTGCCTTCTTCCACTAGCCACGCAACAGTAGGGACGAATACAAAGTCACCGTTAGAAATATCTACTTGACCACCACTGAACTCCTGACAATAAACTCCTTTTTTAACTGAACTGATAATTTCCTCAGGATCAGAATCTCCATTAGCGAGGTAAGTAGATGTCATGCGCGGTATCGGATAATGCGCATAGGATTCGCGCCTTCCGTTACCGGTGGGATTTGTGCGGAAGTGCTTCGCGCTTATCCGGTCATGCATGTAGTTCCTTAGAATTCCATTTTCGCTTAGTAAATTTTGAGCA
>JACNKY010000394.1 GCA_014381795.1 Pseudomonadota bacterium
CGTCGCCAGCGAGAGAGTATTGCTCGCATCTTCCGTATCGACCGTTGGTGTGAAGCTTCCCGTCCAGGTCTTGTTGTCGGAACTGCTCATCGTTGCAAGAGTTCCATTGGCAACAGTGATGTCAGCAGAACTGGAAAAGGAGGCAACATTCTCTGAGAAAACCAATGTTACAGTCGCGTTTTCACCTGCCTTGAGTGCAGTGTCGGAAAGTGTGAAGGAGCTCACCGAAGGAGACAAGGTTTCGACCTCATAGTTTGCAGTTGTTTGCGCAGGGCCTAAATTACCGTCAGTGTCAGTGTAGCTCGTTGCCAAAGAAAGCGTGTTGCTCGCATCTTCGGTATCGGCCGTTGGTGTGAAAGTTCCGGTCCAGGTCTTATTGTCGCTGCTGCTCATCGTTGCGAGAGCTCCATTGGCAACCGTGATGTCAGCAGAACTGGAAAAGGAGGCAACCTCCTCTGAGAAATCTAATGTTACCGTTGCGTTTTCACCGGACTTGAGTGCCGTGTCGGAGAGTGTGAAGGTGTTCACCGTAATAGGCGTTGTGAATCCGTTAGGAGTTTCATACTGATTACTCAATGCATTCCCTGCTTTATCTTTGACTCCAGTTGTGACTCTTATTTTGTAAGTAGTGGAATATGAAAAATTATCATATGGGTCTAGAGTAAATGTCTTGTTTAAATTAGAACTTGATGGATATGACGAGATCTTAATACAAGTAGTGAAGTTATCTGAAGACACCCTTAAAGTTCCTGAACAGTTTGTGTCAGAAGTATTAGTTCTGACATAATCTGTATTCATTACCTCAGAGAATGTCAACGTGATGTTATCAGTAATTGATACTCTACTTTGATTATCTGATATTGTAGAAACTGAAGTTACTGTGGGTGCAGTTGTATCGGGTGTAGGACTGGTGATGGTGGTGTTGTCTCCGTCAGTTGAGGTGTCGTCGTAAGGGGCAGATTCTATTGGGGTTGGAATTGTTGTGTCTGTGGTAGATTCCTCTTTTTCCCCACTACAAGAACTGACCGTGAAACTAAAAATAATGGAGAGAATGATAATTATCTGTCTCACAATGTTTCCTAATAGTTGATTATTGGGAAACTATTTATACCACAAATCGTTTTGTTTTACAACGAATAGGGGTTTTACTTGTTGTAATTTATAGTAGGGGATAAATTTAGGAAAGGTAGTTCCAGTTTTAGTTACACCTTCAAGTAGAAGGATTCAATAAAAATGAATTAGGAGTTCTGTAAGTTTCTTATATTACAGAAAGTAATTTTATATAATGGGTTCAGTAAGTGGGTATGTCGTTAATTTCACCACCCAAACTGTCAACTATTTATTCATTATCAAAATATTTCTTTACTCACAGAAGCAAATCCAGTTTAACTTCTTCCGTTAGATTTTTTTTGCAGAGACTATTTGTAACAATAAAACATTTATTGCAATATTAAGTGTATATTTTGATAGCATACTACGCATCCGTCCATGCAGGAACACATATCTATTTTGTAGGGAGGTGATTTAACTTCTGCTTGGCTAGTTTGTGGAAAGAACCTAGGGGTGAATGTTCGCCTATCAACTATACCAGATCCAACCGACAGGGTAGGAGTTTGGGAAAGTAAATTTAACAAGGAGTTAAATTTAAATTGTCGAAATAAAAACTAATTATTCTTTCTCTTGTGCTTCTTCTTCTCCTCCACCTATATTTGAATTTACTATTGTTTGATTAATAATCGTTCGATTGATAATAGTTGAATTGGTGATTATAGAATTTTCAATGATTGAATCTCTAATTATCGAATTTTCAGTAACTTTAGATTTATCCTTAATCTCAGACTTGGATATCGTTGAGTTAGCAACATGAGAATTTTCAATTGTTGCGTTTTCAAGTGTAGATCCTGTTGCGGTTGAATTTTCAATAATTAAATTAGTAGTTTTAGAATCAGTTATTTTTGAATAAGTTTTAGCACAAGAAGTCAGGGAAATGCTTATAAATGTGATAACTAAAACGAAGAGAATGTTTTTCATCTTTTGCTCCATTGGCTATGATAAAGAGGAAGTTTGTGAAGACAGATTCTTTCTGCCGGCACTTACTGAAAAATCGTTCAACTGAATAAGGGCTTAGAATTTCCCCATCTCAGCGACTTATGACGTCCTATGTAGAAAATAATTTATGCATGATGAAATTATAACATCATACGCTCTCTGTCAAGGAAAAAGTTATGATATGAATGAGCATTTCAGACTAGTTCTTAGTTTGGACACCCTTACAGGCGTTTATAAATTCACTATTGGAACAACGAAAAAGAGGGCCTGATGCATTTCTCTATACACGCCATCAACAGCGTTTTAATCTTTCCAGCAAAGAAAGTGTTAAAGATAATTTTATTGCAGTTCAGCTTCTGGAACTTTGAAAAATACACTTGCCGGGCTCTTGATTTAAAACTTTACTCCTGACATACAAATGAGCGTCTAAACGCTTTGCATTTTTGAATATTCTACAGATTCACACAGCTTTAAAATATTTTGACTTAATTAGTAAAATAAGTGAAAATCTATGGCAGTTTCAGACAAAATTATTGTAATATGGTTTTTTGCTAAAAATGTTCCGTAACTTTCATTTAAAAAGATGAGTAATACTTCTGCAAAAGTTATTAACCTTGCTGATAGACGCGCAAAGAAAGAAGACGAAGCTCGTAATGCTCCAATCACCGGTTGGATCACCTGGCTTTATTGTCCGAAATGCAAGTCACTGGAATATTCAGAATTAGAAATGCCGAATGGAAGAGTCCACAAAAAATGTGGGAACATGGTGGAAGAAGTGGAAGTACAGATTGATGTTCGCGCAGAATACACAATATCCCTACGTAATTCAAAGCGTCTGGACGAGCTTTTTAAAGAAACAAAAATTCCCGCATTTCTCAAACCTCTGGCAAAAAAAGGAATCGGGATGCTAGAAAATTTACATGCAGCAGAAGTAGAATACCGCAAACGGCTGGAAAATATTGTTAACGGTCCTGTAAATCCTTATCCAGATGAGTGGGATGAAAAGTCACTTAAAATGAAACTTAAAACTCTTGATCCACTGGGTTTGATCCACACAGAAGCACGCCAACCCAATCTTCACTTTCCTGAAGTAGACCCCTCCTGACTGAACATGCAAATCCCTGTTGCCCTGGAACGATTGGTTTACGAGTTTTCTCGTTTTCCCGGAGTTGGACGTAAAACTGCACAGCGTCTCGCCTTTAGTATTCTTCGCTATTCACAGCAAGAAACGCAAAATTTGGCAGATGCTCTCACACAGGTAAAAGAGCAAATCCGCTATTGTTCAGTCTGTTCCGGTTTTACCGACATTGACCCCTGCGCGATTTGCAGTCACGCCGGACGAGAGCATGAACAGATCTGTATAGTCGAACAGCCAAATAATATTTTCCCAATTGAAAAAAGTGGGGTTTTCAAAGGCGTTTATCACGTTTTAATGGGCGCAATTTCTCCGCTGGATGGTATAGGACCGGAACAATTGAATATTAAAAACTTAAGAAAAAGGGTGGAAGAAAGTGCGATAAAGGAAATGATAATTGCAACAAACCCTACCGTCAAAGGTGAAGCGACCGCCCTGTTTTTAAAGCAGGAATTTTCCAGGGAAATTACAACAATCACACGGCTGGCCTGCGGAATTCCGGCAGGAGGAGACCTGGAATATGTGGATGATGTTACGTTGATGGAAGCATTTTCCGGACGACACAAATTTTATAACTGATTATTATGCTAGAAGATCTTAAAGAACGCGGTTTTTTCCAACAAAGCACACATCCAGAAGAGTTGGCAAAACGCCTTAAGGAGGACAGAATTTGCTGCTACGTCGGTTTCGATCCAACCGCAGATTCGCTGCACGTAGGTCATCTTATTCCGTTGATGGGACTGGCACACATGCAGCGTGGAGGTCACCGGATAATAGCCTTAATGGGCGGCGGAACGTCCATGATCGGCGATCCCAGCGGAAAAACTGAATTGCGTAAAATGTTGACTGAAGAGCAACTGCAGTCGAATATTGAAGGCATTCTTCCACAAATGGAGCGTTTCCTGGATTTTAGTGGAGACGCGCTTCTCGTCAATAATTCTAAGTGGCTACGGGACTTAAATTATATTGATTTTCTGCGGGACATCGGTCGGCATTTTTCAGTTAACCGGATGCTATCTTTTGAAACTTATAAAATTAGACTTGAGACAGGTTTAAGTTTCCTGGAATTCAATTATCAACTTTTACAGGCTTTTGATTTTCTGGAATTGAATCGACGTTATAACTGCACCCTGCAAATGGGTGGTGACGATCAGTGGGCTAATATTATTTCAGGAACAGATTTGATTCGGCGCGTGGAGCGCAAAGACGCCTTCGGCTGGACCTATCCACTGTTGACAACATCATCCGGTAAGAAAATGGGGAAAACGGAAAAAGGCGCACTCTGGCTTGATCCGAAACGTACCTCTGCCTATGAGTACTATCAGTATTGGGTCAATACAGAAGATACAGATGTGGAAAAATTTCTAGCCTTATTTACTTTTCTGCCCATGAGTGAAGTCCGGCAACTGGGTCAACTTCAAGGTGCAGATATCCGTGAAGCAAAACAGCGACTGGCTTTTGAAACAACTGCTCTCATTCACGGTAAGGAAACAGCGCTTCAAGCTCAAGAGGCGGCACAGTCTCTTTTTTCCGGAGATGGAAAAAGTGACAAATCGAATGTTCCCAGCACTACAATCGCAGCAGATAATTTTTCCGCAGGCCTTGATATTTTTGAATCTTTTCTGCAGACAGGGCTCTGTAAATCAAAAGGAGAGGCACGGCGTTTACAAGCCCAAGGTGGTGTTTATGTAAATGACGAACGGATTGACAATCCGGAATATTGTCTTGGAAAAACTGATCTGCAGGATGGTGAAATTCTGCTCAGAGCAGGTAAAAAGCGTTATCACCGTTTAATTATAGAAAATTAGGAGCTAATATGGTTAAGCATATTGTAATGTTTAAACTCAAGGAAAACAGTCCTGAAAATCTGGATCTTGTTCTTTCAACTTTGAGGGGACTGGAAGGAAAAATTGAGACTTTACGGATGATCGAGGTTGGACTGGATTGCAATAAATCAGAGCGTGCCTATGACATTGTACTGACGACTCATTTTGACGATGAA
>JACNKY010000231.1 GCA_014381795.1 Pseudomonadota bacterium
AAAACAGGTCAGCGATACCGCTCCGTACTGCTTCTCCAACCACCATACCAATTTTTATCGGCCCTCCAAGATCGTCCATTGAGCCTTCACCTTGAAATATTTGTCCGAGAAAACCGAAAGTTGCTTTTGTTAAAAACCACAATCGTGCACCGCCCAAAACAACGGATTCACTGAAGGAGTGCGAGCGGGAAATTTTTTGCATGCTCATGCCTAACAGCCATCTTTGTGATTTTGTCTCCAAATAAGGGGTTATTTCAACGAACTGTACTTCTCCGTTTCTTTCCAGTTCAACCGTGAGTTTTGTTGCAGAACTTCCAGTATTTTCACCACTTTCAGTCATGAATTTCTGAACTGCAGGTGATATATCAATCCAGTCCTGAACAGACAACCCATTGATGGCTTTTACTTTGTCTCCAGTTTTAATACCGGATTTTTCTGCCGGAGAGTCTCCGGTAAATCCTCCAACTATTGGAGCAAGTAATGGTGACCAGCCCATATTTCTGCCACGGCGCATTTCAATTCCGGAACTCTCCATTATCATAGAATTTCCGGCTCGTTCAACTTCCAGGCTCAGATTTTCTGCAGGTGAAATTTGCCCAAGTACGTTGTGAAGTTCTTCCCAGTTTTTAACTTTGCTGCCGTTCACCGCGATTACTTCATCGTTTGCCCGAACTCCCATTTGATACGCGTAACTGTCCTGTTGAACATTTTGGATGTAAGGTGCATCATTTAAATAAGCTGGAATATCCATACCTATCCAAAAAACCAAAGGCATAAAAATTAAGGCAAACAAGAGATTCATTGCTGGACCCGCGGCAAGAATGTAAAGGCGCTGAAAAAGGGATTTTGCCGCATAATTTGCTGGGTCCTCCGGATCTTCGTCTGTTACGTTCTGCCCATACAATTTAACGTAACCTCCAACAGGCAGCCAGGAAATTCTGTATTCAGTCTCTCCAACTTGTTTTGCCAGAGCAGTCGGTGGAAAACCGATTGAGAACGCTTCTACACGTACGCCGACATGACGTGCCGCAAGATAATGTCCAAGTTCATGAATGAAAATCAGTACTCCGAGAACTGCTAAAAAAGATAAAATAGTTGTCAGCATAAGGCGTTGTTTAATAAAATATCAGGTTTAGTTAAATTGATATCCGGCACGTTCGAGTGCAGAAATTGCGGCTGTTAAGCCTTGTTTTTTGATTAAAATGTAATCTGTGTCAAATGTCGAAATTGCAAAAACACTGAGTTTTTGCTTTGCCAGAACATCCGTAATTCCTGCGAGAATTCCGGTCAGCTCGAAATCTAGTGGACCTGCTACTTTCAAGCACTTCCAATCCGGGTTGCTCTTTTCACTTTTTACTGCAAGATGTTCCGGACAAACCAGCGATAATTCTTCAGTTGTTTTGTTCAAACTGCATAAATCACATTCACTAACTGCTTCCGGCAAAGAAGCATCTGGAGCAAGCCTGTGAATGCTGAAAGTTTCTTCCAGTACAGACAGTACTAATTTAGACGTCTCCATATATTTGTTTTTCCTGATTCAGCTAGTGAACGTGTTTCAGCACTTTGCCGGCTTGTTCACGTCCCCACTGATCTGCCTGCAAGGCATCTTCGAGTGTCTTAATCTTCAGCAGGAAATCCGGAATATCAGCTAAACTGTCCTGTGCCGTTTGTTGCAGAGTTTCGTCAAGATCTTGCATCACGGAAGCTAAAATTTTGGCGATGTCAACAAAACGGATTTCCTCATTTAAAAAAGCAGCAACCACTTTTTCATTTGCACCGTTCAAAACTGCAGGTGCGCCGCCTCCTTGTTTAGCTGCTTTGAGGGAAAGCGGCAGGCATGGAAAACGTTGCTCATCAATGGCCTCAAAGTGCAACGCATTCAGCGAAACCGGATCTAAACGTGGAATTTTCAAAGGCAGTCTTTCAGGCCAGCCCAGACAGTAAGCGATCGGAACCCTCATGTCCGGAAGTCCCATTTGCGCCAAAAAAGAACCGTCAATAAATTCTACCATCGAATGAATGATACTTTCACGTTGCATCAACACATCGATCTTATCAACCGGCGTATTAAACAGCCAGTGTGCTTCGATTATTTCCAGACCTTTGTTCATCATGGTTGCTGAGTCAATGGTGATTTTTCGACCCATTTCCCAGTTAGGGTGATTCAACGCTTCAGCGAGAGTTATCTTTTCAAACTCATCCAGAGGAAGATCACGGAATGGGCCTCCAGATGCAGTCAGGATCAGCCTTGCGATACGTTCCGGAGGCTCATCATGCAGAGCTTGGAAAATCGCGTTATGCTCACTATCGGTCGGCAGCAACTTTGCGCCTGTTTTTTTGGCGGTCTGGATGAAGAGTTCTCCAGCCATCACTAAGGGTTCTTTATTGGCAACAGCGACTATTTTTCCTGCTTCAACAGCAGCAAATGTAGGTTCCAAACCAGCAGCCCCAACTATTCCGGCCACTACCAGATCTACTTCCGGATCACTGGAAATCTGTTTCAGACCTTCAGTGCTCCAGACAAATTCTGTTTCCGGACCGCTATTTCCGTTGCGGAATGACTCACGCAATTCACTTGCTTGCTTAGCTGTGTCGACACATACCAGACGCGGTTTAAATTCCTTTATTTGCTCTGAGAGACTCTCAATAGAATTCCGGCAAGACAACGCTTCAATCCTGAATTTTTGCGGAAACTGACGGATAATATCAAGGGTGTTTAAACCAATGGATCCGGTCGAACCGAGTAGGGTGATTTTTTTTTGAACGGAGTTTTGAGTTTCCGGACTATTGGATAAACTTTCAGAGGATATCATCCGAGTTGCAGTAAATAGTAAAAAACTGGTGCAGCGAGCATATGACCGTCAATCCGGTCAAGGATACCTCCGTGTCCGGGCAGCAGCGTTCCGGAATCTTTAACGTCGCAGTGTCGTTTTATTTTTGATTCAACCAAATCACCAAGTTGTCCTACAACAGCCAGCAGCATAGCCAGCAGCAAACCGTAAAGCCAGAACATTGACATCGTAAGTTCGCCAAAAACCGCACCTACAATTCCTCCGCCGATAACTCCGAAAAAGCTGCCTTCCCATGTTTTTTTCGGACTAATACTTGGTGCCAGCAGTGTTTTTCCAAAACGTTTACCTCCAAAATACGCGAAAATGTCACTGAAGCTAATCACCAGTAAAAGGTAAAAAACCAGTGCGGTACCTTCCGGAAGAGCTTTGATCAGTGTAAGGTGCAGCACGCTCCAGACCGCCCAAACCATTCCGAATAAACCGAAACCTAAAGCTGATAATTTAGTGAGTTCGCTTTTAGGTGTAAACAATAATTCATAAAATATCCAACCCACTACACTGATCAATAAGGCGGCATGAAGTCCTGTCTGCCCGGCTAACGCGCCTAAACCCATCAGCACTGCAGTTCCTGGTAACAGCCATTCCGGAAGTAATCCTGGAGTTTCATCACCCTCAGCTTTAGCAAGCATACTGGTGAGTTCCTGTGCACCGATGAACGCAACCACAAGTACGAGGATTCCAACGACAAAAGTAGGAGAAAAGAGCAGAAGTGCAATTCCTGCTGCCAGTGGTAAGCCGGTTTTGACCCTTGCGGACAAGTCAGATGGTGTTGAGGCATCGCTCATAAAAAATCTCAGGCAGAGGTTTCGGAAAGTGTAGATTTTTTAGTATTGTTAGCAGACAGCGGAATATCCGCAGAGGATTTGGAAGCTGCTACGGAAACAGTAGTGCCTCCCATTCTGCGTTTTCTCTGCTGAAACTCAAACAGTGCTTCGTGTAAATTCTCTTTAGTAAAATCAGGCCATAAAACATCGGTAAAAAAATACTCCGCGTAGGCAGCCTGCCAAATTAAAAAGTTGGAAAGACGCAGTTCACCGCTTGTTCGGATAATCAAATCCGGATCCGGCACACCTGCAGTGTAGGTTTTTGCAGAAATTAAAGATTCATCAATATTTTCCGGTTGTAAATTCCCCTCTTTAACCTCTTGCGCCAGCATTCGGACCGCACGCACGAGCTCGTCCCGGCCTCCGTAGTTCAATGCTAAATTCAATAATAAACCGGTATTCCCGGCAGTCGAATCCAAAGCGTGGCTTAAGCGTTCCTGCAGAAAATCCGGAAGCCCGTCACGGTCACCAATCAGCTTAAAACGCACATTGTTTTTAAGCATAGTATCCAGTTCTTTTTTGAGGAATTCAAAAAACAGATTCATCAGTGCCGAAACTTCTTTTTTTGGACGTTGCCAGTTTTCGGTTGAAAATGCATACAAAGTCAGCACGGGCAATTTCAACTCAGCTGCGGCTTCAACGCAGGCACGTACAGATTTGACGGCATAGCGATGCCCCTGAAATCTTGGCATGTGGCGCTGAGTGGCCCAGCGTCCGTTGCCGTCCATGATTATAGCGACATGCTCCGGCAGGGTTGCTTTGTCAATTTTGTCTAAAAAACTCATTGCGGATAGTGAAATGTGCTCTCTAAGGAAAATTAGCTCTTGTTTCAGATTAGGCTAGTAGTGGAGTCAAGGCAAGATTATTGTAGAAATGACTCATCAGCATTTGCGTAGGATATCAAGCGTGACTGAGCCGTAGCGTCGGTGTTTAACCAGCTCCATGATATCCGGAAACTTAATTTCTCTGGAATCAGATGATTCAACTACTATCATTGATCCTGTCCTGATTGCAGGAAGTAATGCCAGTTTATCCAGCATAAGATCATATTCTTTCCCGGAAAATGGTGGATCAAGAAAAGCAAGGCAAGGTTTTTCAGGATCAGCAAAACGTGAAATCCAACGCACTGCACTGTCCTGCACGAGTTCAAATCGACCTTGCTCTGGTAACATCAATTCAACGTTTTGTTGGAGGATTTTCAGATGCCTCCGTGATGCTTCAACAAAGATCGCGTGCTTTGCTCCACGGCTCAATGCTTCTAAACCCAAGGCTCCACTGCCTGCGTACTTGTCCTTTTCGGTCAATTCGTTCCAGCTTAACAGCGAAGAAATCCGGTTCCTAACCTCTGACATATCCCTGTCCGAAGTTGGTCGTACATCATTTCCCGCTGGGACTTTTAGTTTTCTGCCTCGGTACTCTCCGCCGATAATGCGACTCCTTTTGGTTGATCCGGTCTTGCTTCTGTTTGCTA
>JACNKY010000397.1 GCA_014381795.1 Pseudomonadota bacterium
CGTCTCTGTATTCTAAAGTTGTTTTGGAATTAGCAGATGTGAGGATTTTATTTCCGGCGAACAACAGCATTCCATGACTGCCGTGCCTGCCCTTAGGGGATTTTTCGTTGAAAATCTTAACACTACCATCCACGTCGAGCAGAGTGGCAATCGCAGGATTCACACTTTGAGCCGTAACTTCAACGACGGATAAGCTCAAGAGAAGAATTATAAACAGGTATTTGAAGTGAAAAAATATTCGCATATAATTTCTATCATCTCCCAGTTTAAAATCTACTGTAAAAATGGAATGGTTTTCAGTCAGATTCGTTATAACTAACCAGCTGCAAGAACTTCCGCAATTTGCAGAGAATTAAGGGCTGCACCTTTATAAAGCTGATCCGCAACCACCCAGAATGTAAGTCCTTTTGGATGTGATAAGTCTTCCCGAATGCGTCCTACATATGTCTCTGTAGTTTCATTCGCATCCCACGGCATTGGATAACCGCCAGCAACCGGTTCGTCCTTTACAATTATTCCAGGTGAACTTTCGAGAATTTCACGTGCCTCCTGTGCAGTTAACTTATCTTCAGTTTCAATCCAAACTGCTTCTGAATGTGCACGTAAAACAGGAACTCTCACACAGGTTGCAGAAATTTTCATTTCAGGAGCATCCATGATCTTTTGCGTTTCATTTACCATTTTCATTTCCTCCCTTGTATAACCGTTTTCTAGAAAAACATCTACATGAGGAAAGAGGTTGAAAGCGATCTGCGCAGGAAAGGCGGAAACTTCCAGGGGTTCATTGTTGGCAAAAGCATGTGTCTGGTTGAGCAATTCGCTCATCCCTTTTGCGCCTGCTCCGGAAGTTGATTGATAAGTGGAAACAATTACTCTGTTGATTGTTGCGGCCTTATGCAGCGGATAAAGCGCAACTACCATCTGGATAGTTGAACAGTTTGGATTAGCTATTATACCTTTGTGTTTGAAGGCCATATGCGGATTAATTTCTGGAACCACCAAAGGAACTTCCGGATCCATTCTGAATGCGCTGCTGTTATCAATCACCACTGTTCCTGCATCAACTGCATGATGCATAAATTCTTTACTGCGGCTTTTCCCTGCAGAAAAAAAAGTTAAATCAACTCCCTTAAATGAATTTGGTTTCAGTTCTTCAACATTGATTTTCTCACCGCGGAACTCAAGTGTTTTTCCAACTGAACGTTCAGAAGCAAGCAGTTTTAGATTATTAATCGGGAAATCACGGGCTTCCATCAATTTCAGGAATTCCCTGCCAACAGCACCGGTTGCACCGGCGATCGCAACATTATTCAATTTTATCTTTTGTTAAATGGATTATTAATTTTTGTTGATAAGGACTGTTTCATTATGACTATAATTCAGCCTGTCCAATTCAACAAAGTAGCAGATGCTCAGTTTTCATGCAGACTGATTAGTGCTCTCTGCTGATTTAAAATGCTTTCGGCAAACAGAAACGTAGCTGTCGTTTCCACCGATTTGAATTTGCTGACCTGACTTTAAAGTCGCCCCATTTTCATCAAGACGCAAAACCATATTTGCTTTTTTCCCACAGTGGCAGACAGTCTTGATTTCTAATAATTCGTCTGCCCAAGCAAGTAAATGTAAACTTCCTTCAAATAGTTCGCCTTTAAAATCTGTACGCAAACCATAGGCCAACACCGGAATTCCTAGTTCGTCCACTACCTCACCCAATGCAAAAACCTGACTTTTAGTCAAAAATTGTGCTTCATCCAGCAGAACACAACTCAAAGGTGTTTTATTGTGTCTTTTTTCAATTAACTCAAGCAAATCATCCTCAGTCTTAAAACAGACAGCATTTGATTCCAGTCCAATCCGAGAACGTACAACGGGTGCAGTGTGACGATCATCTATTGAGGGCTTGAGAACCAGCGTGTTCATTCCACGCTCACGGTAATTATAGGCTGACTGGAGGAGTGTCGTCGTTTTCCCCGCATTCATCGCGGAATAATAAAAGTACAACTTTGCCATCTTAGTCAGTTAAAAATGATGCTCTCAATAAAAGTCACCATTCAGTTCAACAGCGGAATGGCAGATATATATTCAGCAAATTTGTGAAAAATCTACGAAGAAGAGCAAAAACCTTATAATTGTAGCAGAACAGCAGAAAATAATAAAGGCAGGATTTACTCGAATTATTGATACAAGTTACAAGGCACGCTTGTTGCTCATATATAAAAAGACCCCGGAGAGTGGCTCCGCCACTTGAATCCGTAAACGAATTCATGAATTATAATCCTGAGCCTAGCATGACCTGGGATTCTTTCCATATTCGCTCCGGGGCGTGACCTCAAAAGATACAGACTTCCCTTAGAGAATTCAAGCAGGAATTTTAAAATAATAGTAATATTTTGAAATAAATTTATTGCCGCCAGCTTAACTCTTTCTTCTCCGGATTCCACTCCGCTGATTTGTTTATTTTTATTGTCGTTTTGGCTTTGTTTAATAAAAAGTCAGCCTCATAAAAAAATATTTATTTCCAGTTGTTCTTCTGTAAATAAATGAAAAATCTCCTGCAAATAATTTACTTTGACAAATTGTTAGCACTCTAGTATAGTGAGTGCTAAAGTTGTTTTAACCTTAAACACAAAGGTTGCATGGATACTCAAAAATTTACAGAAAAATCTCTCTCAGCCCTGGAAAATGCACATAGCGACGCAGTTCGCCGTAAAAACTCCGAGTTGTCAACACTTCATCTTTTGCATGCCCTCGCCTCTCAGGAAAATGGTTTTGTTCCAAGAATATTTGAAAAAATGGAGCTAAATTCCTCAAAATTTGAAAAGTCAGTAGAAAAAGGTTTGCAAGCTTTACCGACGATGAGCGGGAGTTCAGTCGGCAGAGTAAGCACCAGCGGAGAAATGAATCAGGCATTAGTTGGAGCTGAAGATGAAGCCAAAAAAATGGAGGATGAATACATCAGTGTTGAGCATCTTTTACTGGCCTTATGTGCGGAAGGAAATAAGGGACCTGCAGGTAAAGTATTGAATGAGATGGGTGTGATCGGTGAACGTTTAATGGATACCATAAATGTTGTCCGTGGAGGTCAACGGGTAACGAGTCAAAATCCGGAAGAAACATATGAAGCACTGGAAAAATATGGAACTGATCTAAGTCAACTGGCACGTGATGGAAAACTTGATCCTGTTATCGGCCGGGATGACGAAATCCGCAGAGTAATTCAAGTACTTTCACGGCGGACCAAAAACAATCCGGTTTTGATCGGTGAACCTGGTGTTGGAAAAACGGCGATTGCGGAAGGTTTAGCCCAACGTATTGCACGCAATGATGTGCCGGATAGTCTTAAAGATAAAAAGCTGGTCTCACTAGATATGGGGGCCCTGATTGCAGGAGCTAAATATCGTGGTGAATTTGAAGAGCGTTTAAAAGCAGTTCTCAAAGAAGTAGTTGATGCAGACGGTCATATTGTATTGTTTATAGATGAATTACACACAGTAGTCGGAGCAGGCAAAACTGAAGGTTCAATGGACGCAGGAAACTTGCTGAAGCCAATGCTCGCACGCGGTGAACTACACTGTATTGGAGCTACAACACTGGATGAATACCGTAAATACATTGAAAAAGATCCTGCACTTGAGAGACGGTTTCAACAGGTATTGGTTGATCAGCCTACTGTTGAAGATACAATTTCAATCTTAAGAGGATTGAAGGAACGCTATGAAATACATCACGGTGTACGAATCAAAGACGGTGCGTTGATTGCTGCAGCCACGCTTTCACAGCGTTATATCTCAGACCGCTTTCTGCCTGACAAAGCCATTGATTTGATGGATGAAGCCGCCTCAAAATTAAGGGTTGAAATTAATTCAATGCCTGCAGAAATGGATGAGATATCACGAAGAATCCTCCAGTTGCAAATTGAAAAAGAAGCGCTGAAAAAGGAAAAAGACTCTGCATCCAAAAACAGACTTAAGAAACTTTCTAAAGAATTAGCAGAACTGCAGCACAACTTTGATATTTTGACTCTGCAATGGGAGAAGGAAAAGTCAGTTTTACAGGATTTGAGTGAATTAAAACAGAAAATTGAAGAAGTCCGTCTGCAGATTGAACGTGCACGCCAGGATTATAATCTGGAAGAAGCTGCACGTCTTGAATATGGTGTACTTCCGGAACTGGAGAAACAGCAGGAAACAGCACTTACTGTTGATGAAACGCAGAACAATCAACTGCTTAAGGAAGAAGTTGACGCCGAGGACATTGCGGAAATAGTAGCTTTTTGGACAGGTATTCCTGCACAAAAATTGATTGAAGGTGAAGGCGAAAAGCTACTTCGTCTTCCGGAACATCTGCATCAACGTGTGGTAGGTCAGGACGAAGCTATTAATCTAGTCTCTGATGCAGTTATCAGGGCACGTTCTGGAATTAATGATCCAAACAGACCACTCGGAAGTTTTATATTTTTAGGTCCAACAGGAGTTGGAAAAACAGAACTGGCTAGGGCTTTGGCAGAATATTTGTTTGATGATGAACAAAATATGATCCGCATTGACATGAGTGAGTACATGGAAAAACATTCAGTTTCCAGACTGATTGGCGCTCCTCCGGGTTATGTTGGTTTTGATGAAGGAGGACAGTTGACTGAGGCTGTAAGGCGACGCCCTTACAGCGTTTTGCTCTTCGACGAAATTGAAAAGGCGCATTATGATGTTTTCAATATTTTGCTGCAAATACTAGATGATGGTAGGTTGACCGACTCACACGGTCGTACCGTTGATTTTAAAAATACACTAGTCATCATGACTTCAAATATCGGCAGCCAAAATTTGATTAATCAAAAGAGTGTTGAAATTTCAGTTTCTTCAGTTCATGCAGAACAAAAGAAAATGGTAATGCAGGAACTGCGGCAGCATTTTCGTCCAGAATTTTTAAACCGTGTCGATGATAGCGTAGTTTTTCATCCGCTACTTCAGGAGCACATGAGCGGTATTATAAGAATCCAACTGGAACGCTTAAAAAAACGTTTGCATGAACGGAATATTTATCTGAAATTGACTGAAGAAGCAGTTGAATTTCTGGCTGAAGTTGGTTATGACCCTGTTTATGGAGCACGTCCGCTAAAACGAGCTATACAAAAGG
>JACNKY010000398.1 GCA_014381795.1 Pseudomonadota bacterium
TCAGACTTGACGCGGAAACGCTGGCTTATATCCTGGACTTTGGCGAGGTTAAGGCGCTATTTGTGGATCGTGAACTCCTGCCTTTGACAGAAAGTGCTCTGCAAATAACAAAGTCTAATCCCACCCTGATTTTGATTGACGACGAAACGGCGTTGCAAAAACCGGCTGTGAAACTTGAAGTAATACAATATGAAGAGTTATTGCAATCAGGAGATCCAGAATTCCGTTGTCCACCATTGGAGGATGAATGGCAGGCGCTTTCGCTGAACTACACTTCTGGAACAACCGGAAAGCCCAAAGGTGTTGTTTATCATCATCGTGGAGCATATCTCATGAGTATGGGAACAGCGGCTGGCTGGGAATTGCCTAATCATCCGCGCTATCTCTACTCAGTCCCCATGTTTCACTGCAACGGCTGGGGGCACGCCTGGACCATGACACTGCTTGCGGCGACTGTGGTTTGCATGCGTGCGTTCAGTCCGAAGCTGCTTTTCGGCTTACTTGAGCAGCACAATATTACACATTTCGGCGGTGCTCCTGTTGTACTGAATATGCTGGCCAACGCACCTCCTGAAGACCAAAAACATTTTGAGCGTTCGATAAAAGTCATGACCGCAGGTGCTCCTCCACCTGCAAAAGTTCTGCAAAGCATGACTGAATTTGGCTTTGATGTTTTGCATGTTTACGGTTTAACAGAAACTTACGGACACATCCTGCTCTCTGCACCTCAGACAGAATGGTTGACAAAAAGCGAAGATCTCAGAGCTGAACTTCTCTCACGCCAGGGAGTTCGTTTCCCGATGATGGAAGAAGTGAGTGTAATTGATCCTCAAACACAACTACCTGTACCTGCAGACGGAAAAACAATTGGTGAAATTGTTATGCGTGGAAATACCACTATGAAAGGCTACCTAAAGAACGAGAACGCTACCGCTGAAGCGTTTCAAGGTGGCTGGTTTCACAGCGGTGACTTGGCGGTTGTACATGAAGACGGTTACATCCAGATTAAGGATCGTGCAAAAGATATTATTATTTCAGGTGGAGAAAATATTTCTTCTGTTGAAATAGAAAATGTTTTATATCAACATCCTGATATAAACGAAGCCGCGGTTGTTGCCATGCAGGATGAAACATGGGGCGAGGTACCCTGTGCTTTCGTTGAGTTAAAACCCGGAAAAAACACTGACGAGCAACAACTGATTGAATTCTGTACTCAGCGTATGGCCCGCTTCAAAAAACCCAAAAAGATCATTTTCGACCCTCTGCCAAAAACAGCGACAGGCAAGATCCAAAAGCATGAACTGCGTCAGCGGATAAAATAATGTGTAAAATAATATTGACAAAGAATTTTACAGATGATAGATATAGTTTAAAGTCAACTAAAGAATGAGTTTAAACCGCCATTACGGCTAATTTTTTTCAACTTTCTTTGGAGGAAGATATCGATGAAAGTTTCAATGACAGTAAACGGTACCGCATACGAACATGATGTGGAACCACGTGTGCTTCTTGTGCAGCATCTGCGCGATAATATGGGACTGACAGGAACACATGTTGGTTGTGATACAAGCAGTTGCGGTGCCTGTACAATCCTCGTTAACGGGGAAACAGTAAAATCCTGTACTTTGCTTGCAGTACAATGCGAGGGTGCAGAAATTAAAACTATAGAAGGAATGGCAACAAACGGTGAACTGCATCCCATTCAGGAAAGTTTCAGGGAAAAACACGGTCTGCAATGCGGATTCTGTACTCCTGGTATGGTTATGTCTTCTTGGCAATTGTTAGATCGCAATCCAAAACCATCAGAACATGAAATAAGACATGCAATAGAAGGAAACTTCTGCCGCTGTACCGGTTACCACAACATTGTCAAAGCGGTTCAAGACGCCGCCACAAAACTTTAGGAGAACTCAATGGGCGACTTAATTGGAAAATCAGTTAAACGGGTAGAAGATAACCGTTTTCTCAAAGGTGAAGGTAAATACACAGATGACTTTAATATGCAGCATCAAACATTCGCTGTTTATGTGAGAAGTCCACATGCACACGCAAATTTAGTCAGCGTTGATATTTCTGCTGCTAAAGCAATGGCTGGTGTAATATCCGTTTTTACAGGAAAAGACATTAAAGACGCTGGAATAGTGGGATCTATTTGTGGATGGCAGGTTGATTTTAAGAATGGTGATACGATGAAAGAGCCTGGTCATCCAATTTTGGCTTTTGATAAAGTAAGACATGTTGGTGATGCAGTGGCTTTAGTAATAGCCGAAGACTTAGGTACAGCCGTAGATGCTGCCAGTGCAGTCGAAGTAAATTATGAGGTTTTGGACGCGATTGTAGATCCAAAAGCAGCTGTCCAGGATGGTGCACCTCAGGTTCATGATGATGTTCCAAACAATACCATCTTTGACTGGGAACTCGGCAATAAGGAAGAAACAGATGCTGCGTTTGAAAATGCACACCATATAACTGAACTTTCCTACCATAACCAAAAAATAGTACCAAATGCAATTGAGCCACGGGCTGCACTGGCTCACTTTGACAGTAATGATGATAAATACACCTTATATACTACTTCCCAGAATCCACACTTGGCACGATTGATTATTGCTGCGTTTGTTTTGAGCATTCCAGAGCATAAACTGAGGGTCATTGCACCAGATGTAGGTGGGGGATTTGGGAGTAAAATATTTACATATAATGATGAGTGTGGTGTTCTTTGGGCATCCAAGCAAATCGGTCGACCTGTAAAATGGACAGCTGACCGGACCGAAGCATTTCTTACAGATTGCCATGGTCGGGATCATGTGACAGATGCGAAATTGGCATTAGATGCGGAAGGTAATATTACTGGATTGCGAACCAAGACATATGCTTCACTCGGTGCATATTTGTCTAATTTTTCAACCTGCATACCAACGTGGCTCCATGGTACTTTGATGCAGGGATTATATACCACTCCGGCCGTCCACGTGGATGTGACTGGTGTCGTAACCAATACTGTCCCAGTGGATGCCGTTCGTGGAGCTGGGCGCCCAGAAGCATCATTTTGTGTTGAACGACTTGTAGAAACAGCAGCAAGGGAAATTGGTATGGATCCCGCTGAATTTCGACTCAAAAATTTTATTCCACCATTTGATGGCGTGGAACAAGAAGGCTATCAAACTCAGGTTGCTTTGCAATACGATAGTGGGAACTACGAAGGTGCTTTGAAAAAAGTTTTAAAAAATGCAAACTACGAAAAGCTCAAGGAAGAACGGGCTGCCGCTCGTAGTGATGGTAAGTTGATGGGTATTGGATTTTCAACTTACGTTGAAGCTTGTGGTATTGCACCTTCCGCAGTCGTTGGTTCGCTGGGAGCAAGAGTAGGATTGTATGATGCAGCCAGTATTCGTGTTCACCCTACAGGGAAAGTAACAATCTTTGTTGGTGCTCATTCACACGGTCAAGGACATGAAACAACATTTGCTCAAATTGTAGCTGATTCATTTGGAATTGGTATGGATGATGTTGATGTATTACATGGCGACACAGAAAAAGTACCATTTGGAATGGGAACATACGGCTCTAGGAGCCTAGCTGTTTGTGGAAGTGCTATCATGAAAAGTATTGATAAAGTAAAAGAGAAAGGAGCCAGGATCGCAGCTCATAAACTTGAATGTAATCCAGAAGACCTAGAATTCGCTAATGGGTCTTGGAATGTAAAAGGTACAGAAAAATCTGTCGGTTTTGGTGATGTTGCACTTACGGCATATGTCCCTCACGATTATCCTGTTAATGAAGAACCTGGTCTCGATTTCGCAAGTTTTTACGATCCAACAAATTTTGTTTATCCTTTCGGTGCACATATATGCGTAGTTGAAATAGATAAAGACACTGGAGAAGTTAATATCGTCAGGTATATTGCAGTAGATGACGCAGGTAATATTATAAATCCCATGATTGTTGAAGGACAAGTTCATGGTGGAATAGCACACGGTATTGGGCAGGCCCTTTATGAGGGAGCTCTCTATGATGATTCCGGTCAATTGTTGAATGCATCTATGCTGGATTATTGCATACCTAGAGCTGACAACATGCCATTCTTTGAGACAGATCATACAATAACACCTTGCCCACATAATCCTTTAGGCGTTAAAGGTATCGGGGAAGCTGGAACTGTTGCTTCTACTCCGGCTGTTGTAAATGCAGTTATGGATGCACTTACCGATTATGGTGTGAAGGACCTTCAGATGCCGCTTACACCGCAGCGTGTTTGGGCTGCTATGCAACAAGCTAAATGAGTTCATGAGCTAAAACTCAATACCTGTCTTCGACTCAGCTCAGGTTATAAAATATTTTCCTGAACAGAGTCGAAGGGAACTCAAAATTAAAAACTTCAAAAAGAGGTTACAATGATACCAGAATCTTTTGATTATCAACGCGCAAGTACAGTGAGCGAAGCAATTTCGCTCCTGCAAAAACATGGAGAGGACGCCAAAATACTGGCAGGCGGACACAGCCTTGTTCCAACCATGAAGTTACGTCTTGCAACTCCGGCAACCTTGATTGACATAGGGGGAATTTCGGAACTGAAATACATAAACGACAAAGGCGATTACCTGGCAATTGGAGCAGGAACCACCCATTGGGAGATTGAATCTTCCGATTTGATTGCGCAAAAAGCTCCAGCATTGAGTCAGGCTGCAGGACAAATCGGTGATGTGCAGGTACGTAACCGAGGTACAATCGGTGGTGTTTTAGCACACTCTGATCCACAGGCAGATTATCCGGGAGTCGTCCTGGCTCTCGATGCTACGATCGTGGTACAGGGTTCCAGGGGAGAACGCACAATTGCCGTCGCTGATTATTTCACCGGTCTTTGGGAAACAGCACTTGGAGAAGATGAACTACTGACAGAAGTCCGAGTTCCGACTGACAGCGCAAATGCAAATTCCTGCTATCTCAAATTCCCTCAGCCCGCATCACGATACCCTTTTGTAGGCTGTGCAGTTGCTATGGATTCTTCCGCAGGAAGTTGCTCGGATCTACGTGTTGGATTCAGCGGAGTTGGCGAAACCGCCTTTCGTGATTCCGGAGTTGAAGAAGCCCTCAGGGGG
>JACNKY010000190.1 GCA_014381795.1 Pseudomonadota bacterium
AATGCAAACGTCAAAAATTATCGGCCAAAAAACTTAGCGATATACTCGTGAACAGGGACGGGGATAATCACACGAATTATTTATCATGTCAAACAAAATGTATCTAAATAATGATTTCTTGATTGGAACTTGCCAAAACCATATCTTGTATAACAATCTTCCACAAACATGGGGGGCTTCAAATAGTTTAAGTAATCAAAACTTAAACTGGTAAAAAAACTGGTATAATATTTGCTTTAATAATATTATTTAATTTACCAGCATAACTAAAATATGAAACAGAATAAACTGACAGAGTCAGCGGTTAAAAAAACGAATCCAACAGCCAAGCAATACAAGTTGTCAGATGGCGGGGGCTTGTATCTGTTAGTCCATTCAAACGGTTCAAAATACTGGAGATTCGATTTTAGATTCGACGGTAAACAGAAATCGTCTTCTTTAGGAGTCTGGCCTGAGGTTTCACTGGCAACAGCCAGAAGGAAAAGGGATCAGGCAAAAAGTAAAATTAAAGAAGGTGTAAATCCCATTCAGGAAAAAAAGGAGAAAAAATCTATACAGTTCCAGCAGGTTCAAGAAAAAGCAAAAGCGGAACATTTAGAACTACCAAGACCTCAGCATATTTCTCAGCAAGAGGAAATTCAACAAGCTCCACAATTACTAGAAAATAATACTAAATCGGCTGTTAATTTGCTCAAGTCACATGTTTATCCTGAGCTTGGAGGAAAAGCTGTTTCTGAGCTTGGCAAAGAGGATGTGACGGAAATTCTGAAAAACTTATACTGTAGCCGAAAAGAAGTATTTCAACTTATTTGGGATATTTATCCTGATTATCCTCTTGTACAGCTTAGTGTTATGTTTATATTGCTATTAGGGCTAATGGGTTTCTTTTCGGCTTTACTCACTACCAGTTTGTATATTGTTTTTACAGTTTGTATTACGATTGGAATTAACGTTTGGCATGAGAAAAGTGCTGATTAATCTTAAGACTGGAGTGTCCGCTCAATAAAACAGGAAAGACGCAGCGGTATTGAAGTGGGTTTAGTTTGTTATCCTGAATGCAGAATGTTCGCGAATTGAAGAGTAGTCTGCGAATTGTGCTCAACAGAAATCGGTCAGGTAAGAACCTTCTTCGAAACGGCTGAAATACTCCTCGACCAGCGGATGCTGAATGGGCCGGGGAGATAGTTCTTCTTCTAGGTTTTGTTCTGCCACGTAAGTCATGGCGTTGGACTTGTCAACCAGTACGTGATACCACGGTTTGTTCCTCGGAGGTTTGCTCCTTGCCATTTCACGATACCATTCTTCTGATCCCTGAAAATCTGCGTCAACATCGATTATCACTCCCCGATAATCAAAACGTAGATGATGGATTATTTGTCCAATATTGAATTTGCAGACTGTGTCCATTGGATCTGTCTAAAAATAAAATCTTCAAAAAAGTGAATTTCGCTTATAATTGCTGTTATAGTAAAATAATTAATGCCTGCCTAAGCTCAACACTAGCTCAAGTCAATCACGAACTCTTAAAATCGTCTTCTTAAAATAGTTGTTGAATTGTGGCGACACGATACTTAATTCTAAAAAACAATAAAATTCATGTACCTATTATTTTTCAAACGCTTGTCTGAATCAACTGCTCCAGAGCTTCATAATTCTGTGCCCCCACAAGCCCTTGGTTTCCGGAAACAAAGGTTGGCACTCCCGTAACACCAAGTTCATGAGCGCGACTCCAGTCGGCGTCAACCGCATTCCGGAAAAGACGTTCGCTGATCACTCCCTCAGCCACTACACGGGACAATCCTGCCGCTTCAGCCACGTCCAGCAGGACTTCCGGTTCGGCGAGGTTTTGCCCCTCAACAAAATATGCCTCAAAGAGTTTCAGATTCAGTGCTTCACCTTCCGGAAAAGTTTCGCCCCACTTCGAGAGTTCCTGCGCGAGTCGGCTGTTGTATGTGTGACTACGGTTTCCGTAAGGCAAGTTTTCCTCTGCCATCAAACCTGACATGCGCTGCTTCATGGCCTCAATTTCGTAACCACGCCCCCGGAACAGTTCCTCCAGCGAAAGCCCGGAATCCGGGGTCTCCGGATGCAGCGGAAAGTGTGTCCAGCGCACGGTTATTCCGTATTTCTTTTTCAATCGTTCGACACGCCCGGTGACGAGGTAGCACCATGGTCAGACGAAATCGCTGAAGATTTCTAGAACTTGAGTTGTTTCCATAATTATTTTTACGATTTAAGGGTACACAATACTTTATGCTGAAAAAGTAGACACATCATTTCTCCCATATCATGTCATCCCGGACTTGATCCGGGATCCAGACTACGTTCTGTTTGCAAACTTGTTTTGCGGCAACACCCCTGGATTCCCGCTGCCGCGGGAATGACAAAATAGACTCTCCTTTAGTTCGCCGCTTCTACGGGAAAGAAAAAAAGATACTCCCCTAGATTGCCGTTTTCAAGGGAATGACAATAAAAACGACGTCAATCATTTTCGAAGAATCCGCTACCTTCGCTCAATAATTAAACCAACCGTTTAGATCATAAGAAATTCCGGAACCGGAAAAGCCCTCCACAGCCAAAACAAATCCTGTCAGAATGATGCCCAACGCCGAACTGATAACGCTCTGGGTGGCGGCGTAGCCCATCACTTTTGTGGGTTTGTGGATCAACTCATGAAAATTGATGGACTCGTCCACCTGTTGTAACAAGACTTTGGCTTGGCTGAATTGTTTGAATTCCAGGGTTTTGTCCGCATTCTCTGCATCCATTAGTTCTTTTTCCAGAAAAAACAACTCCTTTTGCACCTGATCACGTTGGTCCGAACTAAGAGTTTGCAGTTTGGTCGCCTTGGAAATGGCAAAGACGCAAACGGCAGAAATGGAAAACACAATGATTATGAGTAGCCAGATGGTAGAGACATGATGTCGTGTCTGCGTCCAGGCAATTACATTCAGAAACAACACACATAGAATCGCGTAACTAAGCAGAATGGAAGTGTATGCCTGAATGCGCAGATAAAAGATTTCACCAAACGAGCGTAGTGTTTTGCGGCAGATCATCCAGGCAAAGACATTCCCCGGCTTCTTTATGTCAATGTAAACATACGGATCATTTGGTTCGCCCGTGCTGGACTCCTGCATCGTGCTTTTTGTGCTTTCTTTGTCCTTCTCCTTTTCCTCCGGATTCGGTTTATGAAATAATAACTCGCTCAAGCGAACACCCGGATACTGAATCAACCGGCCTAGTATTTTGAGGGTAGTCGCCCGTCTGTTGAAATCATGGGCGCATATCATTCCAAAGTTCAGATTGCCTAGACTTCCGAACAAAAAACCTAACAGGCAACCGATAAAGATGAAAACTTCCAGTGATGCATCGCCGAAAGTATTCAATCCGTAACTTAATCGTATCAAAAATGTGCATAACATTATCGCTAAGGCTAGTATAAGGAAGCTTAAACTGTAAATCGGAGGGAATTTTAGATTGTAAACCGAACTCAGAATTTGATGCAAAATGAAGCCGGTAGTGACTTCATCCTTTTCATTACAGCCCGTTTCCGCCGTAAAAAGCTCATCGGTCGAATGCTTCCGGAGGCGTGAGCTTGTTTCCCTATCCATTTTGAAAGAGATCCCCTGCAGTGCGACATCGTTTTCGTCCATGGCGCAAATCAGTTCATCCTCGATCAGTCCAGGGAAGTTTGCGGGGTTGGTCCAACCACCACCCACTAGGCGGCGGTTGGTTTGAGCCTCAGACCAGTTGGGAGCAGGGCATTGCAGTTGCGCATAATCTTCTGGACGATAATATCCGTATTTGGCGGATACAATCAGAGCCCGCAATGAAAAAAATAGATAGGCAAGACTAATTTGAAACAGATCAACGTTTAGCACAACAGCCTCAGGTGCAAAAAACCTCAGCAACAATGCAAGGGTGATCATCCAGTAAATGGGATAGAAGAAGACCCAGAAAAAAATATGATTGCCGCGTGAATTGTGTTTGCGTGAACACACAAACAGGCAGCGGTGATTCATCACATGCCATGCTCTGGAAAGCGAACGCTCAACCAGTAGCACAGCGAGGGGTGCAATCAGCACCGGAGGCAGGTTTTCATAAAGCATGGTGACCCAGAACTGCCTCCATGAAAATTCAACTGGATTGTGCAGAGTGTGCAGTTTGTCTTCCGGAAGCGCACTCCGCAGTTTGGCTGCATGAAGGCTGTTCGGAAATTGAGACAGGAGCTTCTCGTCCTCTTCCTTGGAAGGATGCCGTTTATGGAGCTTAGATTCATTTTTATGATGCTTCACTTCCGGAAAAGAAGTTTTTGATACTGCTTGATCCATGCTGCCTCCTTATTAGCTGGTTTCAAATGGGATAAAATCTATGCTTTTCTTTGTCTTGCCCTCGCACTAAATTGCTTTGCACGAAAATGAATCTCAACGGATTATATTTACGATTTTTTGTCAATACTTCTATGTTTAATTTTGACTCACTAAACCCCTTACATTTGTCATCACGGACCTGACCCGGGATCCAGCACATCGTTCTGGATGGGAGCAGGAATTCGCAGTAATACTACTGGATTCCCGTTTTCATGGGAATGACAGCAATGGGCACATCGTTCCTGTTTGTTCCGTCCCTGGATTCCCGCTTGCGCGGGAATGACAACTTGTGTTGTAGTTTGTCTGGTTCATATTTTCAACAATAACGCTCAACTCCCACAATCTGCTCATCTGAGTAACGGTCGCCATGCGCGAAACCAACCGGAAGAATTCGTTCAATTTCCGCTCGGTCTTCATCGCTGAAATTAATTTCAGCAGCTCCTACCCACTCTTGTAGGTGCTCAGCACTTCGTGTTCCTGGAATCGGGATAAGATGCTCTCCCTGCTCCAGAACCCAAGCCATTGCGGCGCCTGTTGTGCTCCAGCCCCGCGAATGTGCAAAGTCCCGGAAAGCTGAAATCAATTTGCAGTTGGCAGAAAAATTTGGTTCCATAAAGCGCGGCATGTTCTTGCGGAAATCAGTTTCCTCGAAATTATCCGGAACCGGAAAAGTATCGCTTAACATACCACGAGCCAGTGGAGAAAATGG
>JACNKY010000188.1 GCA_014381795.1 Pseudomonadota bacterium
GGAATTAAATACAATATTCTACGGATTATGAACAGTCTTGGAATGAGTGTAACGGTGGTGCCCTGGAATACAACCGCTGAAGAAGTCCTCGAGATGAATCCGCAAGGTGTTTTCCTGTCCAATGGTCCAGGCGATCCTGCTGCTGTGAATGAGGCGGTAGAAGCAGTTCGAATTTTGCTGGGTAATTTACCAATTTTCGGAATATGTTTAGGTCACCAGATATTATCACTCGCTTTAGGATGTCAGACATATAAGTTGGCTTGCGGGCATCATGGAGGCAATCACCCTGTGATGGATGTTTCAACTAATAAAATTGAAATCACCAGCCATAATCACGGTTTTTCAGTGGATGAAAAATCTCTTCCCAAGAATGTCAGTGTTACACACAGAAATCTGAATGATCAAACCGTAGAGGGTATTGAGTCACTCATTCATCCGGCATATTCTGTGCAGTATCATCCCGAGGCTACACCTGGACCGAGAGATGCCTCGTACCTTTTTGGCCGGTTTCTTGAAATGCTGAAAAGCTGAACCTAATTATCAGCTATTGAGAAGTAATGTAAGAAGCAAATCAACAGTCTAAATTTTAAACCATAAAAAAAGCAAGTGAGGGTAGATGAGCGTTGGTAAAATGACAGGCCCCAAGAAGGCTGCAATTCTATTGCTTGCCTTGGGTGAAGATGCGGCAGCAGATGTGATGAAAAATTTGGAAGAAGCGGAAATACAGCAGGTAGGCTATTATATGAGCCGTTTCACAGATGTTGCTCCAGAAGAATTGGACATTGTACTCGAAGAGTTTTATCGAAATTCGGTGATGGCGTCTGAAGGTGTGAGTATCAATGCCTCTCCTGATTTTGTCAAGAATGCCCTGACGAAAGCATTGGGTGCTGACAGGGCCAAAGAGCTTAATGACAATCTGAGCGCAGGACAGGATGAAGCCGGACTTGAAGCATTACGCTATGCAGAACCTATCATGATTTCAAATTATATCCGTAACGAACACCCGCAAACAATTGCGCTAATTCTTTCATATTTAAAGAATGTGGAACAATCTTCAACCGTCCTGCGAGCACTGCCAGAAAGCGTTCAGGCGGATGTATTATATAGAATGGCGGTGATTGAAAGTATTCCTCCCGGAGTGGTAACGGAAATGAATGAAGTCTTAACCGAAGAAATGAAAACCGCAGGAAGTATGGCAACAAGCGTGGGTGGAGTTGAGCCGGTAGCAGAAATTTTAAATTCCGTTGACAAGGCTACAGAAACCAGAATTCTGGCCAGTATAGAAGAATCAAATCCCGACCTAGCAGAACAAATCAGGGAATTGATGTTCACCTTCGAAGATATGGCGTTGATTGATGTCAAGCAAATGCAAATCGTTATGAAGGATGTTGATCAGGCTGACATGGTGCTTGCTCTCAAAACAGCAAGTGATGCAGTTAGAGAACTTATCTTCGGCAGCATGTCAACAAGAGCTGCGGAAATGGTCCGGGATGATCTGGAAAATCTTGGTCCTGCTAAAATATCGGATGTAGAAGCAGCACAGCAAAAAATAATAAAAGTTGTTAAGAAGCTTGAGGAAGACGGATCGATAGTCATTGCGGGTGCAGGCGGAGGTGACGTCGTCTGATCAATGAATGCTGAAAACTATAAGTTTTCAGTTATAAAAATTCATGCTTACGTTGCAGAGTTCACAGAATTTAATATTAACAATAAATTTGCACGCTGTCATTTTTAGTTATTGAATTTGTATACTACGCAGATCTCTTCAAAAAAGCTTCAGGTTTCATTATTCAATAGTTATAATTCCAGTACAGACCTTTGTTTCCGATAAATATTTGAGAAAAATTTGCCTCTGAAACGGTTTGTTTAAAACAATTATTTTTTAAAAACTTCTTTAATAAAGAGTTTAGCAATGCCTAAAACACTGTTTGAAAAAATTTGGAGCGCACATCTTGTTTATGAACAGGAAGGCAATTCAATTGTTTACATTGACCGTCACCTCGTGCATGAAGTGACATCAGCACAAGCCTTTGAAGGATTACGCATCGCCGGACGTTCAGTTCTGCATCCGGAAGCTACATATGCTGTTCCTGATCACAACATCCCAACCATCAATCAGGACCAACCGATTGAAGATCCTATTTCTGCTCTGCAGGTAGAAACCCTGCGAAAGAACTGCAGAGAATTTGGTGTCACACTTTTTGATCTGGGAGATGAACGTACGGGCATTGTGCATGTAATGGGACCTGAACAAGGTTTAACTCTTCCGGGGTCAACTATCGTTTGCGGAGATTCACACACCGCAACCCATGGTGCGTTTGGCGCATTAGCCTTTGGCATAGGAACTTCTGAAGTTGAACATGTACTCGCTACACAGACTCTGCAACAGCAAAAACCCAAGACAATGCTGGTTCAAGTTGAAGGTCTACTCCCGGAAACGGTAACGCCTAAAGATATTATTCTTGCTATTATCGGCAAGATTGGGACTGCAGGTGGCACCGGTTATGTGATCGAATATGCTGGAGAAACTATTAGTGCGATGTCAATGGAAGGCCGTATGACTCTTTGCAATATGACGATCGAAGCAGGTGCGCGTGCAGGCATGGTTGCTCCTGATGAAAAAACATTTGAGCATCTGAAGAATCGACCATTTGCCCCAAAGGGTGACGCATTTGCTGAGGCGGTGTCTTCCTGGAAAGAGCTCAAGTCTGATGCAGATGCAAAATTTGATGTAACGGTTAATTTAAACGCTAATTATGTTTTACCGCAAGTTACCTGGGGTACAAATCCTGGAATGGTAACGGACATTAACGGCAAAGTTCCGGATCCGTCAACAATTGAAAATTCGATGGAACGGAGTTCCGTAGAGCAGGCTTTGAAATATATGGGACTAAAAGCGAATTTACCTATCAAGGAAATTAGCATTGACCGTGTTTTTATTGGATCATGCACAAATTCACGTATCGAAGATTTGCGTTCAGTGGCTGATTATGTTGAAGGCAAAAAAGTTAATGATACAGTTTCGGCCATGATTGTTCCGGGTAGCGGAATTATCAAGCGTCAGGCTGAGGAAGAAGGTCTGGACAAAATTTTTATTGCTGCAGGGTTTGATTGGCGTCAACCGGGATGCTCCATGTGTCTGGCCATGAATGATGATGTGCTAAAACCAGGTGAGCGCTGTGCTTCTACCAGCAATCGAAACTTTGAAGGCCGCCAAGGAAAAGGCAGCCGTACACATCTTGTCAGTCCGTTGATGGCCGCCGCTGCCGCGATTGCGGGACATTTTGTTGATCCACGAACTTATTAGTGAACCTTGAATAAATAATAAAAATGGAAGCATTTAACACTCTTTCCGGAATGACCGCACCACTTGATAAAATAAATGTGGACACAGACCAAATTATTCCAAAACAATTCCTGAAAAAAATTGAACGCACCGGTTTCGGAGTTCATCTTTTTCATGACTGGCGCTACACAGATGACGCCGGAACACAGTCGAATTCAGAATTTGTGCTGAACTTAGCACGTTATCAGGGTGCACAGATTTTGTTGACCCGTGAAAATTTTGGATGTGGATCAAGCCGCGAACATGCTCCATGGGCTTTGCAGGATTATGGTTTTAAATGTGTTATTGCATCAAGTTTTGCAGATATATTTTACAGCAATTGCAGGAAAAACGGTATTTTGGCTGTTGTACTTCAGCCGGAGGAAATACAGTCTTTGTTTGAAGAAGTTGAAGCTAACGCAGGATGTCAACTGACAGTCGATCTACCTCAGCAGTCTGTATGTTCGCCTCTTGGTAAGAAGTTCTCTTTTGAGATGGATGGATTTGCAAAAAATTGTTTGCTAGAAGGTTTGGACGATATTGGCTGGACCTTGCAGTTTGAGGAAAAAATTAAAGATTATGAACAACAGGCCAGGCAGCAGAAACCCTGGTTATTTCTTGATGTGTAATTAAATCCGATTCAGGAATTCATGTCAGCCTTGCGTTTAACAGTACTGATAATTATATTCCCAATATTATTTGCTGCGTGCGGGCGGTCTGATTTAATCAGGATACGCCTGCTCTCTCCGGTTAGTGAAACCAAAAAAGATCACTCCCTTTTCACTGATGAAAGTCTATCTGCCTCCGAAAAAGAAATAACAGTTGCTGATCCAAAAACAAGCGGAGCCGGTGTCTATTTTTTGTTTAAAAGTATCGGTCTTGGTTACACAACACTTACTACAAAAATTGAAAATGAAATCCGCAACTCATCCAGTGCTGCTCTGCTGCTAAAAGAACAAACAACGCTCATAACCAATTTTACCGATTTAGCATTTGCTGTCGGAGAGAACTATACTCTGATGTGGGGTGCAGGAGTTCTGGCAGGAGGAAGTCTGGAAACTACCCTGAATTATGGTTATAGTGGCGCAACGGATGAAACTCTTAAGCACAAAGAACTTGCGGGGCATTCTGTGTTTTTGGTCTTAGGGCATCACGGTTTTGGTTTCGAAACGCTGTTAGGATTTCGTACAAACTATATCAAGGCAGCATTGGAAGACAGTCTAAGTTCTGCAACAACTCTGAAGACTGCAAGTTCAATCAACTATGAAAGTACTGGCCTGCGATTGACTACAAATCAGGTGCAACTTGGTATAGGAGTTACTTTTTGAATCCCATCAACAGGAGGAAATTTGGGAGGGAAATTAAGCAATTTAAGTCTCGAATATTTTGTGCTGTTGTCATTTATGGCATTTGCGTTTTCCTGTTCTAGTCCTGGAAGCAAAGAAGAATCAACAGTTGCCTCTGCAGATACCACAGTTCCAACGGTAACAACTATTTCTCCTGCTGACGGTACCACTAATAAGGCCGTCACGAGCACAATTTCAATTACATTCAACAAATCCATTGAGCCCAGAAATGTCACCGCTAGCACCTCGGAAAACTGCAGCGGCACAATGCAACTTTCGGTTGATGGTTTCAACAGCTGTATCCCTGCCGTCGTTTCTTATGACAGTTCTCGCAAAATTTACACCTTAACCGCCGGTTCCAGTAGTTCCACTTTAGAGCTTGTTTCTTCAACAAAACATCA
>JACNKY010000281.1 GCA_014381795.1 Pseudomonadota bacterium
TCTATTCTATTCTATTCTATTCTATTCTATTCTATTCTATTCTATTCTATTCTACCCTTCTCTATTCGTATTTCCTCTTTACTAATACTACCGTCTTTCCGTTTCACCAGTTGATTACGAACCAGAGTGATCTTTTCAACTTTTTTATTTCCAGAAATTTCAACAGGCGAAGTAAGAAACAGAAAATGAACCCGCCTCTTTTTTCCGGAAACACTTTTTTTGGAAATCTGCATTAGAATCTCAATATTTTTCTTAGTATCGTTGCTGGCATCCATTTCCAGAATCTGCTGACTTTCTGCATCCAGCTCAAGCATATTTTTCTTGACCAACACATCTGCATCTGCGAGTTCCATGAACTCTCTTAACTCTGCCGGTGAAAAGGCAGCCTGCAACGGTCCTCGGCGCCCTACGAGCCAGATGTCTTCAAGTTGACTTGCTCGTAATGCTTCAAGCGCATAATCGGCAATATCGGTTTTCGCCAGTTCTTCATGAGTTTTTGCCAGAATCCGGGCCACGTCAAGCGCTACATTTCCAATTCCAATCACAAACGCGTTCCTCGCAGACAAATCAAACTTATAATCACAAAAATCGGGATGTCCGTTATACCATGCGACAAACTCTGTTGCAGAGTGACTACCGGACAAATCCTCTCCTGGAATCCCAAGTTCTCGGTCAGCGGGACTGCCGACTGAGTAAATGACCGCATCATAGTGTTCCAGTAAATCCGCCTTTAAAATATCACGTCCAATTTCTACATTTCCGAAAAACCTAAAATTCTCATTTTCCGCAATACGTGTGTATATTTTTTGCACGGATTTAATTTTTTGGTGATCCGGAGCAACACCTCCGCGTACCAATCCAAATGGGGTCGGAAGACGTTCAAACATGTCAACTTTTATCTCCCATGACTTCTGCCTAAAAAGCTCACCTGCTGCATAAAATCCTGCAGGACCGGAACCGATAACAGCTATTTTCCAGCATTTATTCATGAGTTTTTGTTAATCAATTTTAAAGTGATAAATCTAGCTAATAGTAAATTCACAACTTATTTTTTGGCGGCATGAACTTTTTCTAAAATTTCCTTTGCACCATTTTTCAGCAACCACTGTGCGGTCCCCCGGCCGAGCATAACAGCGTCTTGACGAGCGGCACGGGCCTCGTAGCGCAAAACAGATTTGCCTTCCGGATCCGCAATTAAGGCCTGCAAAAACAACTCATCTCCATTTAAGATACAATATCCAGCTAAGGGAATTTGACAATTTCCTTCCAGCTCAGTCAGCAGTGCACGCTCCGCAAGCAAACAATCCCAGGTAGTTTTATCATTTAGATGCTGAATGCGACTCCGTGTCTGCTGATCACCGATTCGAGTTTCAATCCCAATCGCGCCTTGACCTATTGCTGGAAGCATCCATTCCATCGGCAGTACTTCGGTAATACGTTCTTCAAGCTCACTGCGTTTTAATCCCGCAACAGCCAAAATTGTAGCATCGACTTCTCCTTCATCAAGTTTCCGGAGCCGTGAGATTACATTACCGCGTAAACTCCGGATCAGCAAATCCGGTCGGTGATGCTTTAACTGTGACGCCCGGCGTAATGAACTTGTCCCTACAACTCCACCCTGAGGAAAATCATCAATCCCTCCATATTTAGGACTGAGCCACGCATCACCTGGATCTTCACGTTCAGCAATGACTGATATTTCCAAACCATCTGGGAAAAATCCAGTAACGTCTTTCATACTGTGCACAGCCATATCGGCACGTCCGTCAAGAAGAGCTGTTTCCAGTTCCTTGATAAAAAGCCCCTTACCGCCTACTTCCGAAAGCGGACGATCCTGAATACGATCACCAGTAGTTTTTAAAATTAATAATTCTACAGTTATTTCAGGATACCGTTCAAGAATATTTTCCTGCACCCATCGCGCCTGCCAGAGAGCGAGAGGACTTCCACGGGTTGCAATCTTAAAAGTGAGTTTCCTGGAAGCGCTTGTTGAAAAAGCGTTGGGCATGAGTTATGATTTGATTATTTTAAGTCTGGGTTGTTTTTTTTCTGCCTGTTCCAGATTAACTGGAGTTGGATTCAGGTCAAAGATTTTTGTTACTGAATCCAGATAGAGATGTGCGTCTTCTGCATGCGCAATTTTTTTGAGATTGCGTGATGGATCGTCCAGTAATTTGTGCACCAGCCGGTGTACCAATAATTCTACTTCTTTTCGTTCTGACTCCGGCAAGACTTTCATGCGGCGTAAACCTCTCTCCATTTCATCTTTTGCCATAGCATGGAAGGATTTACGCAAACTTCTGATAGTCGGTACTGCAGACAAAGACTTAAACCAGAGTTCCAGTTCGGTTAATTCATTTTCGATAATCTCTTCGGCTTTTACAGACTGTTTCTTGCGTTCCTCTTGGTTGCGTGAAACGAGAGATTGCAGATCATCAATATCGTAACAAAACGCACCATGCAGCTTATTTATTTCTGGGTCAATATCCCTCGGTACAGCAATGTCTATGAAAAACATTGGGTTAGCTTTACGCTTTCTCAAACAGTGCTTAACCAGTTCCGGACTGATGATATAGTCACGTGCACCAGTTGAACTGATGACAATATCAGCCTCATGAAGATGACGCTCAAGATGATCAAACGGAACAGCAATACCATTAAATTTTTCCGCAAGTTCTGCCGCACTTGAAAATGTCCTGTTTGTCACAAACAATTGTGAAATTCCGTTCCGCATGAGGTGCCTCACTGCTAATTCGGCCATTTCTCCTGCACCAATTACCATCACTCTCTGCTTAGACAGATCCTCAAAAATATGTTTTGCGAGTTCCACCGCAGCATAGCTGATAGAAACAGCATTACTGGCAATTGTTGTTTCTGTACGTACACGCTTAGCCGTTGAAAAAGCCCGTGTAAAAAGTGGATGAAGAAGTTTGCCCGTCAATTCCACATCACTGAAAGATTGAAACGAATCCTTGAGTTGACCAAGAATCTGCGGTTCTCCCAGCACCATCGATTCTAAACTCGAGGCAACCCTGAAAAGGTGTCTTACACCATCCAAATTCTGAATGGTATAAACACTTTCCCGCAGTTCGTCAAGTTTCCAATACTCTTCCAGCATCTCAATGATTTGCTCCAGTTGCTGTTCTGCCTTTACAAGATAAAACTCTGTACGGTTGCAGGTGCTAAGGATTACAACACCGCCTAACTTGAAACGGCGGCTGAGCTGCTGTCCAAGCTCAACCTGCTGTTTTGGAGTCAGCGACAGTTTATCCCGGACCTCAACAGGAGTTTTTCTGAAACTCCAACCGATTACATTAAAACGCATAAGCAATAAATAATTTAGCTAATCCTGCTCTTTGCACATGATCTCTACAGTGAATTCATAAATTTGATTCAAACTGAAAGGTAAATTGCTTTTTCCCCTTGTTCAGGGCATCATACTATTCGAACAAAAAAACTCAAGACAGGAAATATATTTCATGGTTGCTTTCTTTTCAAAATGGCTGACTGCCAATCATTTAACCACATTACGGGTAGCATTGGTACCTTTCATTTATGCTGGTATGGTAATTGGTAAAGATGAACACTGGATCTTGTTCAGTACATGGCTCGTCTTTTTTTTTGCCTGCCTGACAGATTACTGGGATGGTGTGCTGGCACGTCATCAAGGGCAAACCACAAAACTTGGCAAATTACTTGATCCTGTTGCAGACAAAATATTGATTGGTTCTCTGCTAGTTTTACTGGTAGCAATGGGACGGGCGCCAGCACTGTTAACAGTAATTCTTATTTCCCGTGAATTTATTGTTAACGGTTTACGCTCCATCGCAGCTGCGGAAGGCATGGTGATTTCAGCCAGTTCCGGTGGAAAACTAAAAACCATTTCACAAATGTTTGCTGTGGGCTTCCTCATCATTCACTACCCAACCATCGGCATCCCAACCCATGAAGTTGGAATTGTCATCCTCTGGGCTTCAACCGTCATTTCTCTCTGGAGCGGATATAATTATGTTGTGGCATATTTTGTCGCACAGCATGATGAATAACGCAACCGCACGTCTTAAGTCCGGAACAGCTATTTATCTCTCGTCTGGACAATAATTTCTCAACTGCTATTATAGACAGATAAACTAAATACACGAATTACTTAATAAAGTTATGACAACTATTCTCTGCGTACGCAAGGACAACCGTATTGTAATGGCCGGAGACGGACAAGTTTCCATGCAAAACACCATTATGAAGCCATCCGCCCGTAAATTACGTAATACTTTCGACGGTAAGGTTATTGCCGGTTTCGCGGGTTCAACTGCTGATGCCTTCACTCTCTTCGAAAAGTTTGATGAAAAACTGGAGCAGTATAATGGAAAATTATTGCGCTCTGCTGTCGAACTGGCCAAGGAATGGCGTACCAATAAAATGTTGCGAAATTTGGAAGCACTGCTGGCAGTTTCCAGTGCCGAAGCCTCACTAATTATTTCCGGAAACGGTGATGTAATCGAACCGGATGACGGACTGATCGGCATAGGTTCCGGAGGAATGTACGCTCTTGCAGCAGCGCGTGCACTGATGGATACTAAACTCAGTTCCAGAAAAATTGCTGAGAAATCTATGAAAATTGCCGCTGATATTTGTATCTACACAAATGACAAAGTTACCTACGAAGAATTGGAATATTAAACGCATGGAAATTTCTACAGAACTAAATATGACACCGCAGGAAACGGTTGATGCACTGAATCGCTACATCATCGGTCAGACGGACGCTAAAAAGGCTGTGGCGGTTGCTCTGCGTAATCGTTGGAGACGCTTACAGCTTGATGATGATTTGAAAGATGAAATTCTACCCAAGAACATCATCATGATCGGAGCAACCGGAATTGGTAAAACTGAAATTGCGCGTCGTATTTCCAGGCTGGTTAATGCTCCTTTTGTTAAAGTAGAAGCATCAAAATTTACTGAAGTTGGTTATGTGGGACGTGATGTTGAATCGATGATTCGCGATTTGACCGACTATTCGGTCAATATGGTACGTCATGAGCAAATGGAGC
>JACNKY010000357.1 GCA_014381795.1 Pseudomonadota bacterium
CACCGTCGCCTTTGGTCCAAAACACGATAATTCAACCGAAGCTCTGCAGATGCTTGAACAAAAATTGGTCAACACTGTGAAAAATTCTGCTGAATTCCGGAAGCTGCTTTTTGATTTATTAGCCGATCAGGAGCGTTGTCTTGAATTGGGGCGGCAGTCGAGGGTATTTGTTGAATCTCAAGCGGGAGCAGCGGAGTTGTGCGTTCCTTTGCTGATGAAAGATTTGTCATAGATTGTTGCTGTTTCAGCTGTATATCTTGAACAGCTAATTCTGAGAATCCCACATTTTCCTGCACAAGACTAATGCTCCGACTTTGTCTGCGCCTGCTTCTTTGAAGCATCGCGCAGCGGCATTCAGCGTAGAGCCGGACGTCATTACGTCATCCAGCAACAATATATTTTTATCCCGTACATCCGCTAAAGCAGAAAACGCATCTTCAAGATTTGTTTTTCTTTCGGCCAGAGGAAGTTCTGTTTGAGGACGTGTGGCACGTGTTCGTCTCAACCAGTCTGGATGAATCTCCGGAGAATTTTTTCTGAGATTTTTTCGTAAATGATATGCCAGCAAAAGAGACTGATTGAAGCCACGTTTGCGCAGCCGTGAAGAATGAAGAGGAATCGGAACGATAGAATCATATTTTTCCAGCCATGTGCTGTTTTGAAAACTGAGTGCTAAAAGTCGGCCTAAGAGCGGAGATAAATGTTCCTGTCCAAAAAATTTAAGTTGTAAAATCCAATGCCGAATTATCTCATTGTAGGCAAATCCACTTCGGGACTCAGCTAAATCCCAGTCGTCCTCTATACATTCCTGACAAGCGACGCGGTCCGGTTCGGCAGTGTGGCTTCCACATTGGCGGCAGTGAAAAAGAGGATCTGTCCAGGGAAGATCAAGCAGACAATTTGAACAGAGAAACGGAGAAGCGGGATCGAGATAAGTTTTTCCACCCAGCACTATACCGCATTTCCAGCAGAGCGGTGGCAGTAATTGACGCGTCCAGCGCAACCATCCGGGTGGCGGAGAGGGATGTCTTAGAGATTGAACAAATTCCTTCATTCAGCTTTTGGGAGGGCAATGTGGTATTTTAGTTTTGCCACACTTTTTCAGACCTATCTCTTTGGTCGAAATGACATGTTGCGGTTAATTTTTAATATCCTTCGATAATTCAAGACTCACAAGTTCTAAAGTAAATTAACCATAAATCCATGCGCGACACCCTCGCCTTCATTTTTCAGACGGTGCGGAACATCAGTCCTGAAACGCAGAGTTTCGCCGGTACAAACGTCCTGTGTTTCTTCACCGACAATTACACTTAAATGTCCTGTGCAGAGCGTTACACTTTCCAGACTTCCGGTGCCATGTGACTCAGAAGCCAGTTCTGCGCCCGGTTCAGCCGTAAACTCATACCACTGAACAGTAGAAACTGAGTTAAGTGTACCGAGGATTCTCAAGCGGAAATGACTGTCTTCGCTGATCACTTCTGGAGTTGCGTTCTGGCTTAACTTTTCAAAACACGTTGTCCCTTCCTTCGCCGCAAGTAAATCCTCCAAAGGACTTTCAAGAGCTTGGGTGATACGCCAAATTGTGGCTAAAGTCGGGTTGCTGCGGTCACGTTCGATTTGGGAAAGAATTGATTTTGAGACTCCGGACTTGCTGGCTAACTGCTCCAGTGTAAGATTGTGTTGGAGTCTTAAACGTTGTATTTCTTGACCGACTTTTGGGGGCGCTTCCAGAGTTGTATTGTTTGCTTGCATGAATTTTCTAAGAAGATAAAAAATTAAGCTTAAGTGTAATCATGTTTATTTTGCTTGCATGATTAACATAAAATGATATATTCATTTTATCGGATTATTGTTTAATATAATAAACCTGTCCGCTATTTGAGTATAATAGAATTATTAAGCCATTAGCCAGACAAAAAAAGGAGAGTTATGGGAGTAGTCATTGAAATCCCTTCAGCACTGAAACAGTACGTAAATGATCAGGATGAAGTTGAAGTATCCGGAAGCTCGGTTGAGGAGGCTATTGGAGCCTTAGTCGCAGAGTATACTGAACTGAAAGTTAACCTGTTTGATGAAAACGGTAAAATCCGTAGTTTTATCAACGTTTATCTGAACGACGATGACATCCGCTATGCTGATGGTTTAAAAAGTGAGGTTCAGGACGGAGACTCAATTCAGATCGTACCTTCAGTTGCCGGCGGTTACTCAACTGTAAAATATAGTTAAATGGGGAAAAATGAAATTAAACAATGAGGAAATCAATCGTTACAGCCGACACCTGACTTTACCTGAAGTTGGAATGGCCGGTCAGTTGGACCTGAAAGAATCTAGTGTGCTGATGATCGGAGCCGGCGGACTCGGCTCTCCGCTCGGCATGTATCTGGGTGCGGTTGGAGTAGGAAAAATTGGACTGGTGGATTTCGACGTTGTGGATCACACCAATTTACACCGGCAAATCGCACACACGACTTCAGACGAAGGCCGTCCAAAAGTCGAATCACTGCGCGATACTATTTTGGCGGGAAACCCGAACATCGAAGTTGAAATTCACAACATCCGTTTGGAACGTGACAATGTGCTAGAACTTTTCAAACAATATGACATTATCGCGGATGGTTCTGACAATTTTGAGACACGTTACCTGATTAACGACGCCGCTTATTTTTCAAAAAAACCGCTGGTTTCCGCTGCCATTTTCCGCTTTCAGGGACAGATAACCATCTTTTCTCCGGAGGCAGGAGGTCCGTGTTACCGTTGTCTATATTCAGAACCTCCTCCCGCATCCCTTGTTCCCAATTGAGCGGTTGCAGGTGTCCTGGGCGTGCTCCCGGGCGTAGTTGGTTTAATTCAAGCCACAGAAGTTATTAAGCTGATTTTGGATAGAGGCGCTCCTCTGATTGGTCGTTTATTGCTCTACGACGCAATGAAAATGAATTTCAAGGAGGTGCGAGTTCGCAAAGATCCGGAATGTGTCCTCTGCGGTGATAATCCCAGCGTTACAGAGTTGATTGATTATGAGTCTTTTTGCGATGTTCCTCTTCCGGGAGCAGAAGTTCCGGAAGAAATTGATGAAGCAGCTTATGAACTTTCTCCACAGGAATTTAAAGCCGCCATGGATCAGGATCCTTCCGCGGTTTTGGTTGATGTACGTGAAAGTTTTGAGTGGGATATTTGCAAAATAGACGGAGCTCAGCTGCTTCCGTTAAGTAGTTTTGAACCTGCTACCAGCGGATTGGATCAGGAGGATTCGATTTATCTTTATTGTTACAAAGGGAAGCGCTCCATGCTGGCACTCAAAGAACTCAAAAAGGCCGGTTTTAAAAAGCTTAAAAACCTGAGCGGCGGGATAGATCTCTGGGCCGAAGAAGTCGATTCAGATATGCCTCAGTACTAACTGGAAGGCGGGCAAACCTGTCCGCCGTACCTCCCAATTAAAACATAAAATTTATTCAACTTAATGCAGATTCCAGCACATATTTTAGCAGAATGTCATGCGCACGGTGTGGCGGCATATCCAGAAGAAACCTGCGGTTTTATCGTGGGCAATCTAGATGATACTGAATCACTGGAAACCGTCTACCCAATGCGCAATATAATGAACGAAATGCACAGGGAAGATCCGGAGCAGTTTCCGCGCACGGGACGGGATGGTTATATGATCGACCCCCGTGAACATATGAAATTGGAACGCTCCCTTAAAAAAGCAGGAAAACAGATCAAAGTCATCTATCACAGTCATCCGGATGTTGGTGCATATTTTTCAGAAAAGGACAAAGAGGATGCCCTCTGGAACGGAAATGCGCGTTATCCCGGAATTACGTTTTTGGTCTGTGCTACGAATAAGGGAAAACCCGGGGATGCGATTCTGGCCGATTTCAATGCCAATGAAGGCGATTTCGACATTATCGAAATTCCGGCAAATACTGCTGAAGAATCTTATGGATTGTTAGGAGGAACTTTCGGAATCAGTGGAATTTTGCCGACACTGGATTTTATTCACGAATGGAAAAACGGACAACGAGAAGTCGAATATGGATATTTTCGTTTTGTTCCGCCTAAACAAGTTATAAAATTTCAACAGCAATTAGCTGTCCGACATCAGTCTCGGCATGCACTCGCTTTTAGTTCCGGAAGAGCCGCTTTGCTGGAATTGCTGAGCTATTTGCAGGACTCTCGTCCTCTTACCAAGTTGAATTTTGCCTCTAGTGCAACTTTCATTACAGATGCTCTGCCCTCCTTGGAAATTTCGGCTCTGCATTTTAATTTAAACGAGCTTCCGGCAGCAGAAAAGTTTTCCGCAAAAGAGGGTGATCTAATCTTGATTGCTCCAGAAGATCTACAAAATTTTGTCAGTGAAAACGCGGAGTGGCTCGAAAAATTCAAACGACTTCGAGTTCCGGTTATTGTTTATGAAGAAGCTGCTTCTGGATCTTGGCCAACAGATGTTCAACTTGCATGGCCGAATGGTCTTACATACCGGATCACCGGTTTCGACCTTCCGGAAAGTCATGATCTGCCTTCCGGAATAGCAGGCGGTGTAATCCTGAGTAACAACGACCGGCAAATGGCAGAATTATCAGAACTGCGTAAACGGCGCGGTGCGATACTTTCGGCACGTAATGCAGCACTGTTTTGCGAAAAATTTGCTGGAAATACTGAAGATACTAAAATGAACTCCGGAAATTCCTCTGGTGTCGCAACAGAGCCTGGCTGCGTTCATGAAGAAGCGGTGACGAAACAACTTTGCGCATGGGAGAATGCTGCTTCCGGACTCCTCTTTCCTTCAGGAATGGCAGCTATAATGGCGGTGCTGACTCTTTTGCAGAAAAGGGAAAAAGCGCGCTGGCGCGGTGTCTGGGGTCCTTAAGATTAAACAGAATCCTTACAGATTGATTTCGGACGAGCCTCCCCGAGTGAATGCTTATTTACATGAAGTCATGCGTTGGGACCTGTATCAGACAGTGTGATCAAAAGACCCGCTCTGGGGCTCACCGGAAAAATTACCACAACCCCCCTCGCCAC
>JACNKY010000402.1 GCA_014381795.1 Pseudomonadota bacterium
TTCGCTAAAGCTTGAGTTTCAAGCAGGACGTTGTCATAATTTATATATTTAAATTTTGTATGACCTTGAATAAAGGAGGTACGAACGGGAAAGCTAAATCAACGGTTTAAATGGTCGAATCTGCAAAAACATCTATATTTACAACTTCGGAAAAAAAGAGCATTTACAGCCTGAGCGGAATCCTCTTTTTTCGGATGTTCAGTCTTTTTCTGCTTTTACCTGTTTTCAGTGTGTTGGCGATGGATTTGTCAGGTGCAACTCCATTTTTGATAGGAGTAGCTTTTGGTGCATATGGTTTGACTCAGGGACTTCTGCAGTTGCCTTTCGGAATGTGGAGTGACAAAGTAGGGCGGAAGAAGGTGATTGTGATTGGTTTGACTTTGTTTATTGCGGGTAATGTCCTAGGGGCTTTTGCTGATTCAATCCATTGGATGATAGTAGCGCGTTTTCTTCAAGGCACCGGAGCGATCAGTTCAACTGTCTTTGCTTTGATTGCGGATTTAACACGACCTGAAGTTCGTACTCGGGCAAACGCAGCTTTGGGCGCGAGTATCGGAATCGCTTTTGCCTTTGCTTTTGGTGCTGCTCCTTTTTTTGGTGAGTGGCTGGGATTACAAGGTATGTTTATGATGATTGCGCTTTTGTCAATGACGAGTTTAGTTTTAGTTATTACAACTGTTCCGAATCCGGAGTCCAGACCGACTCTTCCTCAAAAAACTTCTTTTTGGAACATGGTAAAAATTGTCTGGAATGTTCCAACACTGAGGACAATCAGTTGGGGGGGGTTTGTTTGTGGAGCAGGACTATCATCAACTTTTTTCCTGATTCCAATGATTTTAGTTCAGCACGGATATGAACGTGCTGAAATGTGGAAAATATATTTACCAATGATGCTGGCAGGAGCAGTTGCAATGATTTTGGCTGCAATCTTTGCGGAAGTTAGGAACCGTTTCCGGGAAGTGATGCTGTTTGGAATTGTGCTCTTGTTTATATCATTAATTGCGATGGGTATTGGACAGGAGCAGGATCGGCTCTTGTGGTTCGTGGTTGCACTATTTTTCTTTTTCATGGGCTTTAACGTCTTTGAACCAATTTTCCCTTCTCTGGTCACCCGCAGTTCAACCGAGGAAACTAAAGGTACTGCGATGGGAGTTTATAATTTCGCGCAATTTATCGGTCATTTTTTTGGAGCAACTGTTGCAGGTGCACTTTATGTAGATAATTTTTTCATCTTCCTGCTGTTACTTGCTCTGGCTGAAATTTGGTTTTTCTATTTGACACTCTCTTTTCCGAATCCTGAAAAACGAAAAGCCAAAACCGAAGAACAACGAATATCTGAAACCATAATTCCGGAAGCATAGTCCGAAGCAGAAATATCGAACTTGAAACTACAGCTAAAATCGACTAAACCTAAGATAAAAGATGGACTTCACAACTAGCGATGAGATGATGTAAATCATGATTAGCGATATTTTCCGTAATGCAGGATATTCCGAATGAACTCTGCGATTCGAGAACATAAATCCTGAAACTTGTAAACGAACCCTGAAAACAAAAATAGTAAAATGCCTCAACAACTTAATCCCGTAATAGTCCCTTTGCTTCCGATGCGGGAAGAGATAGTTTTTCCCGGAGCAACTGTTCCATTTTTTGTAGGCCGTCAAGCATCTATGGACGCACTGGATCGTGCGCTGGCAGGTGACCGCGAAATTTTTGTGGTAACTCAGCGTGAATCCGTAGTTGAAAATCCTCATGAAAGCGATTTGTTTGAAATTGGAGTGCTGGGACGTGTGCTTCAGGTTATGCGTCTGCCAAACGGTACAGTAAAAGCTCTCTTTGAGGGAAGCAGAAGAGGGAAACTTCTGTCTACAAAGTTGGCTGAAAAAGAGTATTTGGTACAGGTTCAACCTGTCGATGAAAGTGCTTTTGACATTGATCTGGAAAAATTGAATGAGTTGGCTGAAGAAGTACGTGAGTTGTTCAAAAATCACGTTAAACAGGGGAAAATAAAATTGAGCAAAGACGCTTTGGCATCACTTGAAGCAGCAGATGCAATGCTCGTGAGTGACCGTGTAGTTTCACTGATGGAACTGCCTCGTGAACAAAAACAAGAATTGTTAGAAACTTTGAATCCGGAAACTCGTCTGCAAAAGGTACTTGAGGTTTTGAAAGATGAGATGAAAATTGTACAACTTGAAGACAAATTGAAGAAAGAGGCGACCGATCAGTTCAGTGATAACAAGAAGGAGGATTTTCTGCAGGATCAGTTACGCAACATCCAAAAAGAACTGGGACAGATGGATGATCCAAAAGCGGAACTGGATGAGATTGACGAAAAAATTAAAAAAGCGGAAATGCCGGAAGAGGTGGAAATAGAAGCAAAAAAAGAGTTGAAAAAATTACGGATGATGTCGCCTATGTCTTCTGAAGCGAATGTGGTGCGTAATTATCTGGAGTGGTTAACTTCCATGCCTTGGAAGGTGAGGACGGAAGATAATTTTGATCTTGTACAGGCAGAGAAGATTCTCGATGAAGACCATTATGGTCTTGAAAAAGTTAAAGAACGTATCGTTGAATATTTGGCAGTGGCATCACTCAAAGGGAAATTAAAAGGTCCTATTATTTGTCTGACAGGACCTCCGGGAGTTGGAAAAACATCACTCGCAAAATCAGTGGCCCGTGCTTTGGGTCGTAATTTTGTACGTATCAGTTTAGGTGGTGTTAGAGATGAAGCGGAAATCCGTGGACATCGCCGCACCTACATTGGCGCCATGCCAGGTAAAATAATTCAGTCCATTAAAAAAGCGAAGAGTAATAATCCAGTTTTGTTGATTGACGAGATTGACAAGTTGTATCAAAGCAATATCAGTGATCCCTCCGCGGCCATGCTTGAGGTACTTGATCCTGAGCAGAACAGTACTTTCATAGATCACTATCTTGACGTTGAATACAGTTTGGCTGATGTCCTTTTTATCTGCACGGCAAATACCATTCAAAACATTACCGGACCTTTACTGGATCGGATGGAAGTGATTCATTTGTCAGGTTATACCGAGTTAGAAAAACAGCATATCGCTACTCAGTTTCTGACCCCGCGCCAGCGAAAATTTCACGGTTTGGATGAGAAGCAACTGCGTTTCCGTAAATCCGCGATTGAGGAAATTACTCAAGGTTATACACGGGAGGCGGGTGTACGAAACCTGGAACGTGAAATTGGTAAAGTATGCAGAAAAATTGTAACACGACTGGTACGTACCAAAGATAAGAAAGCCACTATAGTAACACCGAAACTGGTGCATGAACTGCTCGGAGTACCTCAATTTGAACACGATCAGCGTGAGGATGAAAATCAGATCGGTGTTTCCATGGGATTGGGCGTGACTTCAATGGGCGGAGAAATGCTAATCATTGAAGTTGTTTTAATGCAAGGTTCCGGAAAAGTGGTTTTGACTGGAAAACTGGGAGATGTGATGCAGGAATCCGCCAGAGCGGCTTTTTCTTATGTTCGCAGCAATGCAGAATATTTAGGTATTGATACTGACATTTTTGCTAAAACAGATTTACATGTTCATCTGCCTGAAGGCGCAACCCCTAAAGATGGTCCTTCTGCAGGTCTACCTTTGATGATGGCCATTATCAGCAGCTTCACCAAAATCCCTGTCAAGAATAGCGTAGCGATGACCGGTGAAATAACATTACGGGGGCATGTTACGGAAATTGGTGGCTTGAAAGAGAAACTCCTTGCTGCAAAAAGAGGACTGATTGAGACAGTGCTCATTCCTGAGGAAAATGAAAAAGACTTAGTCGAAATTCCTGATGAAATTAAAAATGGCTTAAAAATTATACCACTGAAAAATGTTAAAGCAGCGCTGGAGTTTGCCTTGGAAAAGCATCCTGATTTTGTTCAAGATCAAGAAATCATTGTTCCGGACATCTCCTGGCCAAATTCGACTGATACTCCTGCTGCAGCCTGAAATGTGGTTACGTTTTAAATCCGTATAATAAATTAATACAGTATTACAGATCGATAAAAAGAATGAAAAAACCAGACACAAATTCCAAACTCTATAAAATCCGGCACTCCTTAGCTCATGTTCTGGCACAGGCGGTGCTGGAAATACGTCCTGATGCAAAATTGGGTTTCGGCCCGCCGATTGATTCCGGATTTTATTACGATTTTGATTTAGCGGAACCCTTGAGTCCGGAAGACTTGCCAAAGCTGGAAAAACGTATGCGTCACATAATCAAAACCGGACAGGTTTTTGAACGTGAAGAACTTGACCAGAAGCAGATGGTACAACGTCTCAGCAAAGATAATCAGTCCTACAAAATTGAGCAGGCCGAAGATCTTTCTGCAAACAATGAAACTCTTAGTCTCTATCGCAACGGCCCTTTCTGGGACTTGTGCGAAGGTCCACATGTGGAGACAACCCGCGACATTCCTAAAAATTGCTTTACCCTTGATACACTTGCAGGAGCCTATTGGAAGGGTTCTGAAAATAACAATATGATGCAGAGGGTGTATGGACTGGCATTTGAGACAGGTGACGAGCTCAAAATATATCAGGATAAGCGTCGACTGGCGATGGAGAGAGATCATCGTAAACTGAACAGCAAACATCACTATTATGCCATCAGTGAAGAAGTAGGCAAAGGTTTGCCGTTGTGGTTACCGAACGGTACTGTGATTCGTGAAGAGTTGGAAAAACTGGCCAAGGAGACGGAATTTCTTGGAGGCTACAAAAGGGTTTCAACACCGCACATAACCAGAGAAGAATTATTGCATACATCAGGACATCTTCCTTATTATGAAGACAGTATGTTTCCGCCGATGGAAATGGACGGCGAACGCTTGTTTCTCAAGCCAATGAACTGTCCGCACCATCATATGATTTATAAAGCCGAACCTAGGAGTTATCGTGATTTGCCTTTACGTCTGGCAGAATATGGAACTTGTTACCGCTATGAGCAGTCCGGAGAACTG
>JACNKY010000141.1 GCA_014381795.1 Pseudomonadota bacterium
TGACGTTGAGTAATTTAGCCCCGGGTTATGTCTCCCTTCTCTTTGGAGCGAAGAACTATACCGCCTGTACTGTTTCCGCCTGTACATCCTCAAATCACGCAATTGGTACCGCAGCACGTACGATCGAACGCGGTGATGCAAAAGTGGTAATTGCCGGAGGCGCCGAATCCAGCGTAACTCCACTGGGAATTGCGGGTTTTGCCTCAATGCATGCGCTCAGTACCAGAAATGATGATCCGCAGCGCGCAAGCCGTCCTTTCGATAAAGACCGTGACGGTTTTGTGATGGGTGAAGGTTCGGGGATGTTAATTCTTGAGGAATACGAATTCGCCAAAGCTCGTGGAGCGCGTATATATTGTGAGATAACCGGCTACGGTTTTAGTTCCGATGCATTTCATGTGACATCTCCTTCTGCCGAAGGTCCAGCCAGAGCAATGAAAATGACTCTCAAAGACTCCGGCTTGGCTGCAGAAGATATTGACTATGTCAATGCGCACGGTACCTCAACTCCAGTCGGTGACCTTAACGAACTAAAAGCTATAAAAATGGCTTTTGGTGAAAAAGCCGCACAGCAGATTTCCATCAGCTCAACCAAATCCATGACCGGGCACCTTCTTGGAGCTGCTGCTGCAATCGAGGCCGTTTTTTCCATCAAAGCCCTGCATCATAATTTTATTCCACCCACAATCAATATCGACAATATGGATCCGGAATGTGATTTGGACGTTACACCTAATACCGGTAAATCAAAGGAATTGCGTATTGCTATGTCAAATGCGTTTGGTTTCGGCGGAACTAATGCATCAATAATATTTCAGAAAATGGACTAAATCTTAGACCCGCAAGTTCCTGCCAGTCAAACAGGCAGCTTTTCAATAATTAAGCTAATAAAAGACAACCCCCATCCTTCTTCCAAATTAAATCAACATGAGTAGCACAGAATATCGAGTCGACCGCAGAGAACTCCAATTCGTCGTTAATGAAACTTTAGCAGCAGGAAAATTGTGTGAACTTCCCGATTTTTCAGAGTTTGACGAAGAGATGTTTACAATGATCATCAATGAAGCCAGCACTTTTTCAGAACAGGTACTAGCACCACTCAACGAAAATGGGGATCGGCAGGGATGCCGAATTGAAAATGGTTCTGTCGTAACTCCGGATGGTTTTGCTAATGCCTGGAAACAGTTGGGCGAAGGTGGTTGGTTGAGTATGAATTTGCCTCCGGAATACGGAGGGCAGGGTCTTCCGGAAGTCATTTCGATCATTGGTAAAGAAACCCAAATGGCGGCCAATCAGGGTTTTACCATCGGCGCATCGCTCACTTCAGGTGCGGCTAATCTGATTTACACTTTTGGTTCAGCAGAACAAAAAACTAATTATTGCGAAAAAATGTTCAGCGGCACATGGTCCGGATCTATGTGTCTGACTGAACCTCAGGCCGGCACTGCAGTTGGCGATGCAGCCACAACTGCAACCAAAGAGGACGCAGGGCATTACCTGATAAAAGGCACAAAACAGTTTATCACAAACGGTGACCACGACATGGCGGATAACATCATCCACCTCCTGCTGGCACGTACCCCGGCTGCTCCGGAAGGTACAAAAGGCATCAGCCTTTTTATTGTGCCTAAAATACGACTGGATGGTACTCCGAACGATGTAAAAGTTGTGAGCATTGAGCATAAAATGGGAATCAATGGCTCACCAACTTGTCTATTGTCTTTTGGCGATAACAATGATTGCCAGGGTTATTTACTGAAAGCGGAAAACATCGGCATGGCACAAATGTTCCAGTTGATGAATGAAGCACGTTTGCTCGTCGGTTTGCAGGGTCTTGCAGGTGCAGGTGCAGCTGTACAAAATGCCTGGGCTTATGCCAAAGAACGTACCCAGGGACCATCAGCGGTTCATCCAGGAGAGAAAGCCGTAATCATTGAATTCCCGGATGTACGCAGAATGCTGATGCAGATGAAAGCCGTCACAGAAGGTCTCCGCGCACTTATGTACACGACAGCATGGTACATAGACATGGCGAATCATGGTCCGGAAGAAAGCCGTGAAAAATATCAGGATCTGCTTGATCTGCATATTCCTGTTTGCAAATCATGCGGGACTGACCAGGGATTTGAAGTTGCCCGTATAGGCATCCAGGTTTTGGGCGGTGTTGGATTTACGCAGGATTTTCCGTTGGAGCAAAATGCACGTGACCAGAAAATTGCCTCAATCTATGAAGGTACAAATGGCATACAAGCACTCGATCTGGTTGGCCGAAAATTTAACACCAAAAAGGGTCAATTACTGGATGTCCTTGTAGCTGAATTGAGCTGGTTTGATCACAATTCAGCAGAGGGTGAACTCGCAGGCTGGGTTGCTGAATGGGAAACATATCGTACACTCATGCTGGAAAGTATTGCCTGTTTGAAAAAAACAGGAGAAGCAGAAGGCAAAGACGGTTATGTCCTTTATGCAGTCAATATGCTGGATTTAATGGGTGATGTACTCTGTTGTTTCTATTTACTAAAGCAGGCAGAGACTGCCCAGAAAAAATGGAAAAGCATGCTTGATGGTGCGGCTTCTCAAGCAGAATTACTTGCGGAAAATGAAGAAGCACAATTTTATTGGAATAAGCTACGCACCACCGAATTTTACGTCTGGAGCGTTTTGCCACGTGCCTTGTCAAACGCAAAGACTATTAAAAACGCAAACCTCGCCCCTTTGAGTGCTTGTTTGTAAACATACTTATTTTCAGGAAAAATGTGGAAGACTTTATAACTCAGTTCAAAAACAACCGTATTGTCCGTTACAGCGTTCTGAGCGGTTTTGTGTTGCTCGCATATTTATTGGGCGGAGGAGTTGCCATCCTCATAGCTGTATGCGGATTGTTTCTCGGCAGACTGAGTTACAATGACGTTATTGATGATCTTGATATTTGATTCTTAGACTATAAAATTCCTCTACAAAAACAATTCAATGATTATTTGCTCTAGCAGCCTAGACAGTTGTTAAAAGAGCAATCCAGCCTGTAACCTGAGACTCTCTATCTTGAAGCTCCACTTTGCTACTTCAAACATTAATAAACTCCGGGAGTTATCCACACTGCTGGAACATGAGTTAATTTCAATACCACTCGATTTAGAGGAAATTCAAACCACAGATCTGCATGAACTGCTGAAGTTCAAACTTAACCAGGCCTATGAAGAGCTTCATGCTCCGGTGATTGTAGAAGATACATCTTTGTATTTTGATGCCTGGAATGGACTGCCTGGCCCACTCATAAAATGGTTTTTAGCAGGCATGGGTTTGGAGGGGATAGTACAGGCTTTATCCCCGTTTGAAGATAAGTCCGCGCAGGCAGTCTGTTGTTTAGCTTTCACTAATGATGGAAAAACTATGCATTTTTTTGAAGGAAAGCTGAAAGGGTTGATCGTGGAACCAAGGGGTTCCCGTAATTTTGGCTGGGACGCAATTTTTCAAGCAGCAGGACAGCAGCAAACTTTTGGAGAAATGTCCGCGGAAGAAAAAAATCGTATTTCACCACGTGGAAAAGCAGCTGCCGAATTTAAGCAGTTCTTAAGACTGCGGGCAGCGCAAAGGTAACATCTTCCCGGACTATTTCAAGATCCCGGACTTGACTTGAAGAAGACATTTTCCGCAGTTCCGCAACAATGCCCTGCACAATATCCTCAGGTGCGGATGCCCCTGCTGTAATACCTATATTGCTGATGCCTTCCAGCCATTCCACTTTTAATTCCGCAGCGGATTCAATCCGGCGTGCTTTGACTCCGGTTGTTTTTGCAACTTCCAGTAAACGCACAGAATTTGAACTGTTCTGCGCTCCTACAACAAGTACCAATTCAACTTCCTTACTCAAGGCTTTGACCGCATTCTGGCGATTTTGAGTTGCATAACAAATATCGTCTTTAGCCGGTCCTTTAATATTTGGATAGCGTTTTTTAAGCGCATCAATTATTTCTGCCGTATCGTCCATGGATAAAGTGGTTTGTGTTATGTAACCAACTTTATGCTCATTTTCAACTTTTAAAGCCGCAACTTCCTCCACGCTGCCTACTACGATTATCCGTTCCGGTGCTTCTCCTACAGTACCTTGAACTTCAACATGACTGTGATGACCGATGAGGATAATTGTATGTTCTTGCTGGGCATAACGCTGGGCTTCTCCATGCACCTTTGTCACCAGCGGGCAGGTTGCGTCAAGTACCTTTAATTTTCGTTTTTTCGCCCTTTGCCGAACTGCCGGAGCAACTCCATGTGCTGAATAAATAACATGTGCACCTTCCGGAATTTCATCAATATTTTCCACAAAAACAGCACCGTCATTCCTAAGTCGCTGAACAACATGTCTATTGTGTACAATTTCATGCTGAACATAGATCGGAGCGCCATAAATTTCCAATGCTCTTTCTACAATGGTGATCGCACGATCTACACCTGCGCAGAACCCTCTCGGACTGGCCAGTACCATATTAAGCGTGGACTGTGAGCTGTTTTTATTCATAGATATTTAAAATGACGAACATGGTTTGCATTTTGCTCTAATTAGTTTATAAAGGAATTGACAACATATCAATCTTTCAGCAATACAGTTGCAAAAAACTTTCAACCGCAACCCGGCATGACTAAAGAAAAAAAAACCCGAAAAGTAGACTGGAAACGCCTGAAGGGTACTACAAATTTTTATCCAACCTATGTGGACGGTAACCTTGACAAGGTCACACCTGCCGCTGCGACGTACAGCACACAGTTTCAAACTGTCATTCCGCGTTACAATCTTTCCATGTCTGAAACTCGCAACGCCGGGACAGGGCCAACTTTTTTGGAAACTGCTTATCAACCTCCCGCAAAAAGTCCTGAGCAGGATGAACAATCCACGGAAATAGCTCCAGAATCAGTTGTGGAAAAGTTCAAACCGCCACGCCATAAAAAAAAGAAAATCCGTACCGATTTTTGGG
>JACNKY010000387.1 GCA_014381795.1 Pseudomonadota bacterium
TCGCCGGAAGATAAATCATCAAATGATTTAAGTTGTGAATGAAAGAGTTCAAAAGTGTCCGGAACTACACAAGGCACAGCGACAGTTTTTCCGGATTCCCAGGCGGACTCGATAATTGGACTGGTGTCAGGTTCGTCTGTTTTGGAAATGAAAATATGGATTGTCTTTGCCTGCCTGAAAACATCCCAACTTTGCAGGAACTTCAACATCCGTTGCTCTGCTGGAGTTTTCTCTGTCGCAGAAAATGCTCGACGTTGTTGCAGGACTCTTTGGCGGGTTTCCTTTTTGTCTAAAAGCAACTGCTCAGACATATTCAATAACAGCGGACTGCATCACCATTCAGAATGGCGTTTCTAAAATTGGCAGGAACTATACCCCACGAAAAATCTTCCTGTACACGAAATAATGTTACCTGGCCGATTCTATCAAACTCGATGCTGGTGATCAGTTTTCCGTTTGTACCTTTTTTTTCTTTTTTAACTCTACGGAATATTTTGCAAACCTGATCTTCCGTGATACGGTTACGCCGTCCTAAATTTACTCTAACATAGAGACGATTTGCACGTGATTCGACAATAAAACCGCCGAGTGGAAAACGACCTCGAACAAGCCCTCCAACTTCTTCCCAGAGATCACTTGAATCAGAAAAAACATATGTGAATTCATGGTTCATTTCATTCTTTACCGGATCCTCAACACGGTAAATCCTGAAGCTGATATATGTGCTCCATTCTGTTGATGAAACTTTTTTCGGACTGGACTGCACACTCATCAAAACAATGTAACGTACACGCAGCCATTTTCCTAATTCAATGGTCTGTTGGATTAACTCGTCATCAATTCTACGTAATTTATTTTTTTCGAGAGATGTTCTCAGCGGCGTAAATTGACTGCTGTTCAGTGCCCTCACAACCCTGACGTCGTCAATGATTTTAAGATCGCCGTGTTCCTCCAGTACAGACTGTACAAAACTTACACTGAGCGCTTTATGATAGCGAGAAAGATTTTCAGAAAATTGTACAGGGACAAAAGCGACGGATGACTTGGAAGTCCGAAGTTCTAGAGTGGTCGGTTTGATTGGAGCCTCCAGACCTGAGTCCAGAGGAGCATTCATGAGAGAGATGGGCTTTGCTCCGCAACCGCTGACAAAAATCAGCGACACTAAGCCAAGCCCAAAAAATAATAATTTACTGCAGTTATAGTTGAACAGCCGTAAAGACAAAAAACCTCTCAATAACGGTAATGATTGGGCTTATAAGGCCCTTCAATTGGAATATCCAAATATTTTGCCTGGTTTTCACTCAGTTGGGTTAACTTCACCCCTAATTTACCTAAGTGGAAGCGGGCAACTTTTTCATCAAGAATTTTTGGAAGGACATAAACCTTGTTTTCATAAGAGTCACCTTTTTCCCAGAGGTCAATTTGAGCCATCACCTGGTTGGTGAAACTGTTTGACATTACAAAAGCAGGATGTCCTGTTGCACAACCAAGATTAACCAAACGTCCTTCTGCAAGCAAAATCATTCGTTTACCATCAGGCCAGACATACTGATCAACCTGCGGCTTGATATTGATCTTTTTTAGTGAAGAATCATCGTTCAAGGAAGAAACCTGAATTTCTGTATCAAAATGTCCTATGTTACACACAATTGCCTGATCTTTCATGGCATCCATATGCTCACGACAAATGATATCGGAACAGCCTGTTGTGGTTACAAAGATGTCTCCAATTGAGGCGGCATCTTCCATAGTAACAACTTGATAACCTTCCATTGCAGCTTGTAATGCACAAATCGGGTCAATTTCAGTCACAAGTACTCGAGCACCTTGCCCCCGCAGTGATTGTGCGCTGCCTTTACCAACATCACCATAACCTGCAACAACCGCAATTTTACCGGCAATCATTACATCTGTTGCGCGTTTGATCCCGTCAATAAGTGATTCACGGCATCCGTACAAATTATCAAATTTACTTTTAGTAACAGAATCATTTACATTGAATGCAGGTAACTTAAGCAATCCCTTACGTTCCATTTGCTCCAGTCGATGAACTCCGGTTGTTGTTTCTTCCGAAACACCTTTAAGTCCTGAGAGTAAATCCGGACGTGTTTCATGAACGTAGCCGGTTAGATCACCGCCATCATCCAGGAGGATATTAGGACCATTTCCTTCAGGCCATTCCAAAGTCTGCTTCAGACACCACCAGTATTCTTCTTCTGATTCACCTTTCCAGGCAAAGACCGGAATTCCTGCTTCAGCCATTGAGGCGGCGGCTTCATCCTGCGTTGAAAAAATATTACACGAAGACCAGCGTACTTCTGCACCCAGATCGACTAGAGTCTCAATCAAAACTGCGGTTTCTACTGTCATGTGCAATGAACCGGTTATCCGTGCGCCTACAAGCGGTTTATTATTCTTATATTCTTCTCGAAGCATCATCAGTCCCGGCATTTCGTGTTCTGCCATGGTGATGCTTTTACGGCCTAATTCCGCCAGTGTTAAGTCTGCTACTTTATAATCTTTTTTGCCTGTTTCCATCTGCTTGACTCCTTCTTGCATGTCTTGATACTCTCTTTTCATACTACCTTGTTTGTTTGGTGAATGGTTGAAATAAATTTGACTGTCTTCAAAAGAACATTTTTTTAGACACTCGAAAAATTATATGTGATCTGCTTGATAAAAGCAAGATATATCATTATATGGGCATGTAATGATGTAAGTCCGAATAAAAAAATAAAATTAACGCGTGATTTAGGCTAAAAAGAGCAGTTATGGAACTTATAATTCAAATGAGTAAATATTGACTAAATACTCAAATTCCTGAAATATATGCTTTTTTATGATAAACTATATAAGTTATCAATGTATTTATAAGTAACTAAAATTATTAGATAAGTTTTAATTAATTATATACCCAATCAAAAAAAAGCATATAAAATCAATTATTTTAAAAATAAGCACTTGCAATGCCTTGTGATTTATCATATAACCAATCAGACAACTTTTTGAACAGATGTTTTTTTAGCACTACTGATCATTAAATAACTAATAATTTTCACATGGATGTGCAAAATAATTTAGTGATCCTTTAATGGAAACCCTCTAGCGATTTTTTATGCAGAATGGATAATATGATTCATACTCTTAATAAAGTCACGCTTAGAAACCAGCATAAAGTTCCCAAGAAAATTAAAATACGGAGAGCTGCACTTGCTTCAAAAAGAACTATAAAGCAAGATAGACCAGAAAAAAAACTGGATGAGTCCAGGCTTAAAAAGTCTCATTTTGGTTTACTTGCAATTTTTATTTTTGCTGTAAGCTTTTACCTGAGTTCCTTTCTCCCGCTCTCTTCTTTAAGCACCCCTTCTCTCCCTCTAAAAACACTGCACAACCTCAACATATTAGCAGCAGATGTCAGTGAGCTGATGCTCGAAGAAACTGACAGTTCTGCAAAAATTGCGCAGTTACTGACTCAAAAATATAATGGAGTAACGCAACTTGATTTTATCTCTCAGGAATCAATCAGCGCAGGTGAAATTATCACCCAAAAAGATAAGACGGAATTTCTCAGTCAAATAGGCAATAAGGTTTCATTCAAGATTCCGGTTGGTAGAGCTGGAACTCAGGGAATTTTAATTGTAACCCAGGATATTTCACCTTTTGCCAAAAAACCTTTTTGGATACGTTTGTTGATCAGTGGAAGTGTAGCCCTGCTGATTGTTGCTTTACTGGTTTATAAACAAACCCGCCTCATTACGGATCAGGTCGATGTTCTGTGTCAGCACTTTGTTAAATATAGACGTGAAAATGATACAGATGATTTATATAGTCCGCAAACTTCTGATGCTCGAACATTGATCGGGCAGCGAATTGGAGTCCTGGAAGAACTATGGACACGTTTCCAGTCTATGCAGGATGAGTTATCACAAAATGTGGAAGAACTGGAAGACTCAAAACTGACACTTGAACAAACTGTGACAGACCTGCAACTGGCAAAAAAGAAGGAGCAACGCCTGGTTGAGTTAGGTAATACAGTTGCGGAATTTGGTCACGACATCCGTAACGCAAACGGTTCTATTTCAAGTTTTGCGACTTTGCTCATAAAAATACTGGACAAGGATCGCATACAAGCAATGGAAGTGGTTCAGGCACTGACCTACATCCGCAGGATAAAAAATTCTTCAAATAACGTCACAGGGCTCACAACAGACATTCTTGATTTTGCTTCAGGCAGAATGGAGATTCGTCCGGAAATATATCAACTGGATGAGTTTCAGGAGCAAATTGAATCTCAACTAGGTTTTATCGAGAATTTCCCTTTGCATTATCGTGTCCCTGCAGGACAACCTGCTTTTCTACTGCGTTTTGACGGACGAAAGATAATTCGTGTGATTGTGAATCTTATCAAAAATTCTTGGGAGAAATTTCAGGATACGCCTGATACTAAAGATGGAAAACCTGCTCAGATAGAAGTTCGCTTTATTCCACAAAGTATGCGTGAACTAAAAATTCAGATTGTTGATAATGGAAGCCCAATTCCGGATTCGATTATTGCTAATCTGTTTAAGTCTTTTCAAACAGAAGGCAAGGAAATGGGGACCGGTCTGGGACTGTCGATAGGGAAGCAGCTGATAGAAGCGCATGGAGGAACTATTCGTGGATGTAATTTGCTGGACAACCGAGGAGTTGTTTTTGAAATAATTCTTCCGGACTGTGTCATTCCTGCTCCTTCACGTACTGTTCAGAAACAGAATGATTCTTTCTCACTGAGTGCGTGAATTCTGGAGAAGAGGAAAAGAGACCTAACTGATCCGCAACTTCATCCCCCCTTTTACTCAAACAGGGTTCACCCACTTTACAACTGCATCTTCCTGAATGCAAGTATAGTTGAGGCTTGAGCAAGCATGCTGTTCTTCCAAAAGCATAAAATCCAAATCGTACAT
>JACNKY010000375.1 GCA_014381795.1 Pseudomonadota bacterium
GGTGAAAAACTCGCCCGTTCTTCCACTGCAATCCGGACTTCATCTTCCCAGTCAATATCGTCCGGAATGAAGGTCACCAAACCCAGTTCATCAGCAACTGCCGCATCCAAGTTATGAGCAATTTCATTACGTACGTTTTCCACACTTTCAGCATCATCAATAAAACGTGTTTGCAAGCGCGTCAAATCGTTGCACATGGGTAAGGCTCCGAAATTCATTTCTGTGGGACGCAACATTGCCTGGACCTCATCGGTATCTTCAAACGTGCCCTCGAGCATATAACTGCGGTCAGCTGCTAAAACAAGTTCGAGTAAGGTGCCTGTAAAGCAACTTCCAGGTTCTATCAATGCGACTAAGCTGCGGGCCACCAGATCAAGACGTTTGAAAACACGTTTCAAATTAAGCATGATTTCACGAACCAGCCAATGCTCCTGATGTTTAATTAAGGTCTGATCGACCGCAAATACCTGATCTGCATCGCCCTTGCTTCTGAGCACCCATGTTCCAAGTTCAAGTTCATTAAATGACAAATGCATGATTGCGTCGTCCAACTCACGTGCCATCGCTAATGGCCAATAATTCGCGCCTGCCGCCTGGATGTTTTCCGGAGTGGAAGGCAAATCACCTTCAGGTGCGTGGACAGTAAGGTTAACGATGCCGGACTGACGTTCAAATTCAATGCTGAGGTGATCGTAAATAATTCGCTCTTCTTCAATTTTACGATTGAGTGGGGCGAGTACAATCCCTTTTTCGTTTTCCGGACGTGAAGATTTTTCAGCAAATTCAAGAGCACGTTCCTTTACTTTTTCAGTAAATTTTGAACGTGGAATAAGTTCATCTATCAGTTTCCACTTAACTGCCCTTTTTCCACGAATACCTTCTGTGACAGTACAAAAATAATCTGCGTGATCACGACGAACTTTACGTTTGTCTACAACTCTAGTGAGTCCTCCGGTTCCCGGAAGCACGGCTAAAAGTGGTACTTCAGGAAGCGAAATTGCGCTGGAACTATCATCAACGAGTATGATATAATCGGTTGCAAGTGCCAGTTCGTACCCTCCTCCGGCCGCAGTACCGTTAATGGCGCTGATGTAGGTTTGTCCAGAAAAACTCGTAGCATCTTCAATCGAGTTACGGGTTTCGTTGGTGAATTTACAAAAATTCACTTTGTGAGCATGGGTTGAAAGTCCGAGCATTCTTATATTTGCTCCGGCACAAAAAACTTTCTCCATGGCTGAGGTGATAACAACTGTTCTGATTTCCGGATTTTCAAAACGTAAACGCTGGACTGCGTCGTGCAATTCAATATCAACTCCTAAATCGTAGGAATTTAGTTTTAATTTGTATCCTGGCAAAAGTCCTCCGTCTTCGTTCACTCCCAATTTGAGCGTGGCGACAGGTCCGTCAAATTCGAGTGACCAGTGTTGATATTGCTCCGGTTGTGTGTTAAATTCTATCATTATTTATTTTGCCTCCTTTAATGATGGAACGTTTGCCACTGACTAAAAAAGCTTTGACTGTGCGTCACATCGATATTATGCTTAGATACAAGTACTGAATTACTTGTTTAGGGATACAAGTTACATATTTGCTAACAGAGAGTCAAGTTCGAATTTTTTGTGATATGAAAAAAGATAAATTGCCTAATACTGCTGAATCAAAAATATTGAAAGCAGAAGAGAGTACTCTTATTCGTGATGCAGTGCAGGAAGATCTCATTGAGATCATTAAACTGGACGCTCAAAATACAGGTATCGAAAAAGATGATTATTGGCAGGCAGCCTTTGATCGTTTTGGAAACGGTGAGTCCGGTTTTTTCCTCGTTGCAGAAACTGAGCATCATGTTTGCGGATATATACTTGGAGAAGTCCGTGCCTGGGAATTTGGATCTCCTCCATGCGGTTGGGTTTTTGCGTTAGGTGTGCATAACGACGTGAGAGAAATGGGAGTCGGCAGCAAACTTTTTGACAGCATCTGTCTGCATTTTAAAGAAACTGGGATTGAAAAAGTCCGTACTATGCTCGCACGCAGTGATCATCTGAACATGTCTTTTTTCCGTAGTCAGGGAATGCGTGGAGGACCTTTCATTCAACTCGAAAAAAATGTCGCCGATTGATCTCTGCATTGTAAAATAACAGCTACAAACCTTATATTCGCCATCAATAATGAAACTAAATAAAGCAACACGTTTTGCCTTATTCTCAATTTTGGAATTAGCAAGTAAACCGGAGAGACATCTTTCCGCCACAGAAATTGCGAACAAATACGATATTTCCTCGCATCATTTGGTGAAAGTTCTTCATTCTTTAGTGCGGGCACGCTTAGTCGGTTCTGTCCGTGGAGCAGGTGGAGGTTACCGTTTCATCGGTAACACAAAACGTATTACCCTCTTGGATATTGTTGAAATATTTGAAGATATACGACAACCTCCTGCTGAACACGAGGCCGCAGATGAAACTGAAATTGGACAGGCACTTTCACAAATCATGCTTGAAATTGATGAAATAACAATTGCGACTCTGAACTCAATTAGTATTGAAACATTTCTCAAAACCATGCATTATTACCAGCAGGAACTTCCACAGACCACCAGTTAATACACAATATGTCTCTTTTGCCTAAACCTGATCTTTCCGCTGATACTGCTTATTTAGCTTCGGAAGAGCAAAGTAACGGTTTAGCACCTACCTTAAAACGTGTATCTTTTCATACACTTGGCTGCCGACTCAATCAATCTGAAACCGATGTATTAGCCCGTCGTTTTGAACAGCAGGGATACAGAGTTGTTCCGGACACGGAGTCCGCGGACATCTGTGTAGTCAACACCTGTACAGTCACAGAACACAGCGATGCAAAAAACCGCCACGCAATTCGGACACTTCACCGCTTGAATCCTGAGGCAATGATCACTGTCGTAGGTTGTTATGCCCAGATCAATCCGCAAGCAATTGCACGTATCGATGGTGTTCAACTGGTAATCGGCAGCGAAGAAAAAATGCGGATTACTGATTATCTGGAACAAGTCGACCCTGCAGGTCCGCCTTTAATTGTACGTCCTAAAATAAGCAAAAACACCTTTAACGCACCAGTAGTTCCACATTCTTCTTCGTTACCAAGCTATAATAAACCGGATTTAGTACACGCTCAGCATCAGTTGAGCGAAGAAGGACACATTTATTCGTCAAAAGCGGCAGCTATACAATTTAAATCGAAAGCAAAAGAGGATCTCCATGCCTTGCAGACAAAAACAACTTCAGCTGAGATCAACACTGCAATAGTCAATGTACGTCAGGTTAACAATGCAGCAGTGCTGCAAAATACACGTGCCTCGTTGAAGATACAGGACGGTTGCGATTTCATGTGCTCGTTCTGTATAATTCCTTTTGCACGGGGTCGTTCCCGTTACCGGGAATTACAGAATTTGCAGGAAGAAGCCTCAATGCTGGTTAAAGAAGGTGTCCGGGAAATTGTGATAACAGGTGTGAACGTTGGAACTTATCAAATAGGCAAATTGACAATTGTGGATGTGGTTGATTATCTCAACAGTCTTCCCGGACTGTCACGTATCCGGATAAGTTCAATTGAACCCACAACTGTTCCGGAAATTCTTTTGCAGTATATGAATGATCCTCAGCATAAATTGGTCCCGTTTTTCCATTTACCAGTACAGTCTGGCGCTGATACTATTTTAAATAAAATGAAACGCCGTTATTCTGCTGCCCAGTATGCAGATGAAATATGGCGTGCTTTTGAAACAGTTCAGGATCTGTGTATTGGTACCGACGTAATGGTTGGTTTTCCGGAAGAAAGTGAGTTGGAATTTGAAAACACTTTTAATTTATTGGATAAACTTCCGCTTACATATTTTCACGTTTTTCCGTTTTCTGCCCGTGAGGGGACTCCTGCTTTTCAACTGAAGGAACAAATACACCCTCAGATCAAACAAAAACGCAGTGAAATATTACGTGAATTAAGCACAAAAAAACGCCGTGACTTTCATCAACGATTTCTTGGAAAAACCCGGAATGTACTTTGGGAATCCAAAAAACCGGAGGCAAATGTCAGTGGTTACACAGATAATTTTATCAGGGTTGTCCTTGAAGAAACTCATGAAGCTGATTTACGGAATCAACTTCTTGCTGTCAAGCTGACTGGAATTAAAGGCCAAACTATGCTTGGTAAATTTGCAGAAAATTAAAATCAGATGTTGACAATCGTAAGTTGGAATATTCAGTATGGGAAAGGTGTGGACGGTCGTATTGATTTGCACAGAATTGCAGATGTTGTTGAGCAGGACGAATTGCCAGATGTTTTGTGTCTGCAGGAAGTCTCACGCAACGATCCGGAAACAGCCAACGGTAGTGATCAAGTTAGTGAACTGCAAAAGTTTTTTCCAAACTATGAGATTTTTTACGGTGCGTCACAAAACCGTTCCGGAGGAAAAGACGGTGGACGCAGGCAATTCGGTAATTTGATCTTGACTCGCCGTTCACCTCTTCAAGTACTGCATCATGTACTACCTTCACCTGCTGATCCAAAAGCGAGGTTTATGTCAAGGCAAACGACTGAAATGCTGCTCAGTACAGGATCCGGCACTTTAAGGTTGATGAACACTCACCTTGAATTTTTCTCAGAAAAACAGCAGTTGGCACAAGTTCAACGCATCCGTGAACTGCATGAAGAAGCCTGCGCACAGTCACGAGAAGCTGGACTCGATTTTCCAAATACTCCGTTTGCACGCATAGAACGTTCGGAAAAAATGCTGATCTGCGGTGATTTTAATTTCGTTCCGGAAAGTGCTTCATATCAGCTGATAACGTCAGCCTTTGCTGAAGGTGTTCCGGACCTGCTTGATGCCTGGAATGTAGTAAACCCGGAAAATGACAGGAGCCCAACCTGCGGAGTTTTTGATCACAAACA
>JACNKY010000206.1 GCA_014381795.1 Pseudomonadota bacterium
GGATTCAAACTCATGATGCTTACAATGTTCCAAACCTTGGAAGCACGCTTGATTGCTGCATCATATTGTCTTTTCAAAATCCCGCTGGCTTCTTCAAGATATATAATTTTTATCCACGCCATAAGATATTTAGTTCAGTTTTTAATTAAGGTTGACTGCTCAGTCCATAGCTCCTAAACGTACAAATACTACAGCACAAAAATGATAATACTTATAGTGAACAGTACTTTAAGATCCCTGTGGCTCTATTATGATCATCTCTTATGCAGTTATTTATTCATTAATAGTTTATCAATTTATCAAGTAATTTCTGTAGTTTGATTATTCAGTCAGAATTAATTTTAATTCTATATTTTAAATTTTGAAGTTCTGCATAATTCACATTATTTAGTTGATCACGTAAACAATATTTCACTTTTCGTCAGAAATGACAAAGTATCTTTTACATTTATATGAATTCCACAATAATGACATATTTGTAAAATATTTAATTAACATAATATTATTATATGCTATAATTAGATAATTTTTGAAAATCCGATCCGGAAGGTTCTTGAAATACCCGTAATTTAAATTCCGGAACAACTGCTAATATATGGTCAAAAATATCAGCTTGAACAGCTTCATAAATATTCCAATTCGTTTCTTTACAAAAGACATATATTTCAATCGGTAGTCCATTTTCCCGTGGTGAAAGCTGACGGATAAGAAATGTCATTTTATTATTAATCTTAGGATGCTGCATGAGATAGGCTTCCACGTAGGATCTAAAAACGCCGATATTTGTTAGTCGTCTGCCGTTCACAAACGTACTTTCGTCAACATTATTTTTCTCATTATAGTCTTTAATCTCCGCTTGTCGATCTTGAATATCTTTACTAATTAGTTGGATCTTAGTGAATCGCTCGAGCATTTCAGAATCGCAAAACTTAATGCTGCTGAGGTCTATGTTTACATATCTTTTGATACGTCTACCACCTGACAGATTCATGTTACGCCAGTTTTTAAAAGACTCATTGATCAGCGCGTATGTTGGAATAGTGGTAATTGTGTTGTCAAAATTTTGTACTTTTACGGTAGTGAGTGTGATTTCAATCACATCACCATCTGCTCCGTATTTAGGCATTTCTATCCAGTCTTTTGGGGCCACCATTTTATTTGCAATTAACTGAATTCCTGCAACAAATCCCATTAAGATATCTTTGAAGACAAACAACAGTACTGCAGTCAAAGCGCCCAAACCACTTAGGAAATACAGTGGTGTTTTTTGCAGTAGTAAAGACAAGAGTAGAATTCCACTTACAAAATAAAGTCCAAGTTTAAGGACCTGCACAAAAGGGGTGATCGAGATTTCCTTTGAAATGGCTGAGCTTCCATAAATGGCCAACAGTGCGCTCAACAGAGCATCAACTGTCAACATAGCAGCAATCAGAAATAGCACGTTGATCAATGTTTGACTTAACTGTAGAAGCTCAGTTCCAGCCAAAATTGGTGATGTCAGTACATAAATCAGGATCAATGGTATAAAGTTCAGCAAACGTTGAAAAACGTGTTTTTCCACTAAAACATTGTCCCATTGCAAATTTGTAATTCTTGATAAACGTTCCAATGATCTATTTAATGGTCCTTGTACGATTTTGAATGTAAACCAGCTTAAGCAGAGCACCACTATAAACAGACTTCCCCTGACCAATGCATCAACAACTTTTTCGGAAAATCCTAACTGCAGGAAATTAACATTCACTAATTTAGAAACATACTCAATCAAATATTCAATCATTTTGAATCCGGATACAAAGGTGACAGCTGTGATTGTCTTTTATTCTTATCATAAATACCTGTAAATGATAATCTGCAAAATTCTTTTTGTAACTCTTCCAGTGAATTTTCTTTGAGTTGCTTTCCATAGAGTACAGAATTTAGGGCTTTGATACCATTTTTTAATTCAGGAATCCTTTCCCCAATTTGTTCAATCCCCTGCGGTGGATTTTCGCTCCAGACTGAGTCAGCCCATTTTAAAAGAGCAGTTTGAACAGTTTCCGCTTCTCCTGAATTCAGCGCCTTTTCTACTTTTTTAGTTGCAGATTTTAGTGCATGCACTTGATTTCTCTTAATTTCCGCTTCTTTTTCAACGTCTGAAGCAACATTATTTTTTTTATGAAAATACCACAAGAGCAGTGTTGCACTCCAGAGTATGGCAAATATGATGGCTAATAGTTTCCAAATACTTGATTGCTTGTCTGCGGTTAGTGGTTCCTGAGAAACGACAACTGCTGTCTGCTTGGTTTCAGCTAAGGTTTCCTGTGTGACTGGAGTTTCCGAAAATTCAACCGATGCAGGAAGCACCTCAATTATTCTCGCCGGAATAACCACAGTCCGTAATTCATCTTTTCGCACATCCCACCAAGCAACTGAAATTTCCGGAAGTTCAATTTTTCCTTCTTTAGCTGGTATAATCGCCCATTTTTCAACACGTGTACCTCTGAGACCGTTTTGAGTTTTGTCAGTCTCAATCAAAGGTTGGTCAGCATACGCTTTCATTTTCTCCGGAAGTTCAAGAAATAATTCCGGAATTTGGTTTCCAAAAACACCTATTGCGTTGATTGTCAATGACCGTGTTATTGGTTCTCCAACCCTGAATTCCGGAGTATTCGGTAGCCATTGTTCTTCTATCTCCAACTTAGTAGCGGGCAACCACCAGCCATTGAATCCAGTTGGTAATGCCTTAATCTGAATACTTTGTGCTTCACTGTTACTGGAGATTCTACGCCCGCGCTGCTTAAATATATTTCCTAAATTACCAAAATTGCCAAACATTCTTTGCGAATTTCCACCAAGTATTTCGTCTCCTTGATAGCGGACCTCCGGTAGCTCAAGTGTACCGCTTTTTTCCGCAAGAAGGACGTATGTTATTTCTGTAATTAACTGCCTTTTGCCGTTTTTGGTATTCTGGAATGATCTTTGATCCACTTTTTCAATTTGTGTTCCAGTAATTTCAAACGGTGTCAACGATTCATTTTCGAGTTGTGCTCCTGTTCTTATAATCCTTAAACGGATGAGTACCTGTTGTTGCGGATACACTATTTTAGGTGATACATCCACTTCTAGACGCACAATTTCCTTGCTCGGATTTTGGCTGGATTCCACTGCTTTCAAGCCAATCGGAGAGGTTTGTTCGCTGCCAATCTGTATCGCGGGAATCAGATAGTTCCCGGAAGTAGGCGCAAGCATTACATAGGTCCATTTTAAAGTACGTGTGATCGAGGTTCCTACTATAGAAGTTTGATTTTGTACACTTCTGTTCAAAACTTGTAAACCGCGGATTTCAGATAAATCCGGCTCCTCTGGGTCATCCACGTTTTTTGCTTCAACATAGAAACGGAACATTTCACCGACTACAACTGGATTATTATCAACCCATGCGGAAACCTCTGCTAGGCAAGGATTGGCATAAAACATCAAAATTCCAAAATATATTAATTTTCTCACCATTTACCAGTACTGCTCATTCAGTATTTGCTGTTTATCACGACGTTGATATTCACGCTGCATTTTGTTACGTAATAATCTGCCAGGATCATCAGGGATTTTCCTGAGCCATTGTTCCAGAGCTTGTTGCCTGGACTGCTCCTCTGCAGTTAATTCCTCTTTGTCTCTTGCAAAAATATTTTTTTCTGCTGATTCATCATTTTTTTTCTGCGAATTTTCCTTTTTTTTATTCTTTGTTGACTCGGCATTTTCATTTAAGTTTTTTTTATCTTCATTTAACTGTTTTTTATCATTATTTTTTTTATCTTCAGAAGATTGTGGATCCCCTGAATCCTGTTTTTCGGTAGATGATTCCTGCTCGGATTTTTCATTTTGTTCAGCTTCAGACTTTGAAGAATTCTGCTGTTGATCTTCTTTATCATTTTGCTGTTTGTTTTTATTTCCTTTTTCCGCTTTGTTATTTTGTTGTTTATTTTGTTGCTCCCGCATTAGTTTTTCTATCAAATCGTGATTGAACTGAGCGTCTTCATGTTGCGGATTTTCTGCTAAAACTTCCTCATATGCATCAAGTGCGTCCTGTAAACGACCTGTAACAGCCAGAGAATTTCCACGATTAAAATTTGCTATGGGACTATCCTGCCGTGAAAATTCTTCGATTGCAGTTTCATAATCACCTGTACGATAGGCCGCTGTACCTTTCCATTCAGGGTTTTCAAAAAGTTGTGCCGCATCTTTCGCAGCACCAGCTTGAAATAGTTTTACCGCCTGTTGGTCAGTTCTCAGCCATAAATCATCCCATCCAAAAGCCTCCGCTGAATTTGGTAGAATAGACACTCCGAAAAGAACCAACAAACTCCAGGACAATAAAAGTCCCCTACGAAAAAGTACTGCCGCTAAAGGTAACGCAAGCAGCAACAACCAAGGTCCTTCTTCATCCCATTTGTCTGCAGTCCTCCGCTGTTCGTCTTCTACAAAGTCAGTAACCGCAGTTTCTGCCTCAATTATACGTTCCACATCCCTGTCATCAACACTCAATACGGTGAACGTACCCTGCTTTTTATTTGCCAGTTTTTCTAAAGGTTGTGAATTTAGTTTTGGAATTACAATAGCTCCGTTTTTGTCTTTAAGAAAACCTCCTCCTGACAAAGCAACAGGCGAGCCGGATTCAGTTCCAACTGCAAGAATTGACAAACGATTCCGTCCAATCGTATCTTCAAGCGCTGAATAATCCTGTCCTTCAATTCCATCTGTAACCCAGATGATATGACCGGTTCCGCCTTTGCTGCGGCTTAATAAGTCTTCTGCCAACCGAAAGCCAAGATCAGCCCGACTTCCCGGAACAGGCATAATATTTGGCTGCAAGCCCGGTAGGAGTGCTGCAATTGTGGCAGGATCATGTGTCAAAGGACTTATCA
>JACNKY010000393.1 GCA_014381795.1 Pseudomonadota bacterium
TGAAGCCGGTTCCAGTGATCATATCATTGAAAATAAACAGACTAGCCTCAAACTGGCGCAAAGCAAGCTTGAACAACTTCCGGAAAAAACGGAAACAGCAAAGCCGGCTTCACAGTCTGAAAACAAACTAAACCAGAATTTAGCGCCTTTTGAATAATCGACTCTAAATCTTGCTCGTTAATTACTGAGTATTATTTGCAATTTTGCTGAAGTTGAAGTTATTTTTTGACCATAATTCAAGTTTAGACTCCGCTAGATCGACGTAATACTGAATGTTTTATTTTATATGTGCTTGAAAAGCAAGATTATAGAGGCGGTCTTTAATGTTTTAGTTCTGCAGCTAACCTGTTCTTAATAATTGATATTATGAAATTATTATCATTAACCATAAGCAAAAAATTATTTTTTATTTTTTTAATAAACACAGTAGTTACGCTTGCAATTACTGGGATGGTCATCAGTTCATTTTTTGGAATATCAGAATCGATTGAATACAACGCAAAAGTTTTTATCAATTATAAAGATCGAATCGAGGCATTACGAACAGAACAGGCTGGACTTCTAGGCCTTACCCAAGGTTATTATCTTAATGTAAACGAAGATTCAATTGTCGAAAGCAGGAGTAGCATAACCAATTCAATTTCAACTATGAATAAGCTGTTAGATGAACTAGATGACAATATATTTAAAGATATTTCATCAATGAAATTAATGGATGAAAATTTCTTCAGAATTTCTGAAGAATACATTAACAGTTTGGGAATTGGTAGAAATACAAAACGATATCAAGAACTGATTGAGCTAAATTTAACTGGTTTGATGACTAAAGACACAATTCTCAATGAGATAGCAACATTCAACAAAAATAATAATTCCGGAGAAGTTATTGATGAGACCTCTGTAAATGATATCTTATTAAATAGTGCTCTAAATTCAACAGTAGGCATTGAAGTTAAAGAACTGAGTAGATTAATAAATATTTTATCTGCAAAACTAAATGAAATTGGAAACAACTCAAATAATATCCTCAAATCTAATGCACAAGTTAATCAACTCATGCCTAATTTTTCAGAATCATTGTTGGAATTAAATGCTAAAAAAAGGGTAATGAGTACTGCATTAAGAATTGCTACAATGGCATTGGTTCGAAGTGGAAGTATGACTGCAAAGGATAACAGGGAGCTTTCAAAAGGTTTTAATAAATTTATGGAAGATATGTCAGATTATTATAACAAACTATTAGAAAGCAGAAAATCTTCAGTTGTTGTAGCTATTCAAAAAACATTTGAAGTAGACTATTTAAAATTTATGTCTAAGTATACTGCAGTAGTTAATGATAAAAACGCACTCTTGGTAGTAAGGGATTATTTCAATAGTTTTCTTGAAGTTAACAAAATATTCATCGATGAAGCACGATACATAAATCAGCATGAGATATTTGCTGCAGATTTCAAGAAGACAAATAAGGCATTTAGATCCACTATTCAAAAAGTTTCAGCAACATTAAATCACGAATATGACAACTCTGCAAATTCACTGATCAGTGAAACTGGAACCTTCATCTGGGTTGTGATGATCATCACCATAATCGGTTTGCTTGTCAGCCTCCTCTTTGGATTCCTGGTGAGAAGGTCTATCACAGCACCGGTTAATGATCTGGTCGATATGTCAAAGGACATTGCACAGGGTGAAGGCGACCTCACCAAAAGGATTGTGATCGCCGGTAAAGACGAGCTCGGTGATCTGTCAACCTGGTTTAACATGTTTCTTCAACGTCTCAACAATATGGTAGTTGAGGTCAAAAAGCATGCTTCAAACATCAATGTATCTTCACAGGAGATGGCTCTCGGGAACCAGGATTTGTCAAGCCGCACCCATCAGCAAAGTTCTTCACTTGAGGAAACCGCAACCGCGATGGAAGAGATTAACAGTATCGTGCAGAACAACGCAGAAGATGCTAAAAACGCCAATGAAATCACACAGAAAGCACAGCAGTCTGTGGTTGACAGCAGAACTGAATTACTTGATACAGTCAACAAATCCATTGATACAAACCAGGAAATGCTGCAGAATCTGCAAAGTACTAACACAAGTGTGGTGACTGCCATGGAGGAAATAATGGAAAGCTCCAAAAAAATTGAGGGAATCACCACTCTGATGAACGATATCGCCTTTCAGACTAACTTGCTTGCGCTCAATGCCTCAGTCGAAGCAGCACGTGCAGGAGAGCATGGTAAGGGGTTTGCTGTGGTGGCATCTGAAGTTCGTAAACTAGCACACCGTTCCGCTAAAGCTTCTACGGAAATTGGTGTCTTGGTTCAGACCAGTCTGGAACACATCACCTCCGGTCGGAATCTTGTCAAGGATGGAGAACAGGGCATGGACGATATGAGAACAAAAATTGAAACTATGCTCAATAATCTCAAATCTGAGAGTGATTCAAATCTCAATGGCATCCTAACCTCAGTCAAAGAAGTCTCTGAGGTGATGGAAAACATCAAGGTTGCTTCTCAGGAACAGGCGGAAGGAGTAGACCAGATCAACAGAGCGATTGCGGATATGGACCGTATTACTCAGGAAAACTCCGCACTTGTTGAACAGAATACAACTGCCAGTCAACATATGGCAGAGGAAGCTGAAAACCTGGAAGAACTGCTTAACACCTTCAAGGTGCAAGAAGGTGAAGCCGGTTCCAGTGATCATATCATTGAAAATAAACAGACTAGCCTCAAACTGACGCAAAGCAAGTTTGAACAACTTCCAGAAAAAACTGAAACAGCAAAACCGGGTTCGCAGGCTGAAAACAAACTAAACCAGAATTTAGCACCTTTTGAATGATCAACTTAAATCATTCCATAATTTTATACTCAATAGTTTACGATGCTATTAGATAATTCAGCAGAAATAGTTGCTTCCAGAGGAAGGTTGATCAAGGTTAATGAACCGACTGACGCTGAATTTAAGCTATTCAGAGAGCTTGTGCTAAAAGATCTTGGCATGGAATGGGGAGATGATAAGAAATATCTACTTTATGCACGTGTACAGCGAATACTGCAGGAACATCAGTTGGAAACCTTTCAAAGTTATTATGATTATATTGAAAGGGAGGAGAACAGGAAGGAACGACAATTTCTCTACAATGCGGTTACAACAACCAAAAGTGGTTTCTACCGTTAGAAGCAGCATTTTAAGTTTCTTCGGGAAAATGTTTTTCCGGAAATGAAAGATCAAAAATCTAATCAGTATTCAAAGCTTAGGTTCTGGAGTGCGGGTTGTTCCAGTGGAGAAGAAACCTATACTCTTGCCATAGAAGCACATGATTATTTTGGTGCTGCAATTATCTCTAACGGAGGTCTGAGGATTCTGGGTTCAGACGTTAACACAGGTGTACTTCAATCAGCCATTAATGGCGAGTATACCGAAGAGCAAGTTGATACTATTCCTGCTCAGCTCCAAAAACGATTTTTGCTTCCTGCATCTGTTGGAAAGAATACTCCTCAAAGAAGGATCAATCAGGAGATTCAAAAATTAATTCAATTTCGGCAATTCAATCTCATGGCTACTGCCTATCCCATTGCGACTAAGTTCCAACTCATATTTTGCAGAAATCTGCTTTATTACCTCCATCCTAAGAAGAGGGAATACCTGTTGAGAAAGCTGGTGGATAATCTTGAAATAGGAGGCTGGCTCGTGCTAGGTATTACAGAAACCGGTTACAAGTTAGATGGGATGAAAAAACTAGTTTTCAGCATCTATCAAAAAACCTGAAACAACTTTGTTATTATTAAAAAACAGTTATGGAAATTGAACTCGAAAGTACAGGAATAAAAGTAAAAGGTAATTGTATCATCCAGGAACTCCTGCCTTTACAAAAGACAATGTTGGAACTTGTCGAGTCAGAACTTAGCAGTGTAGAGCTTGATTTATCAGCCGTAGAAGCAATTGACACTGCAGGAGTTCAACTTATCGCTGTTTGCCGTAATAATGCATTGGAAAAAGGGAAAACATTCAGGATTAGCTCTGAGTCCGAAGCAGTCAGAGAAGCACTAATAATAACAGGATTAGAATCAATGCTTGAAGATTCAAAGAAAGCTTAACTCGTTATGTCGGCAATAATAATGACAGTTGACGATTCGAGAACTATCCGCGGACAAGTCCGGAGGACACTCGAACAACAGACTGAAGAAAATTACACTATCATTGAAAAGGAAGATGGTTTAGAAGCATTACGCTGGCTTTCTAGATGTTTAAGTAAAGATCTCCCAGATGTGATTGTTCTTGACCGGAACATGCCTAATATGAGTGGAGATGAATGCATTAGGATTCTTAAGAAAGATGATGATTGGAAGAATATTCCGGTACTTTTTCTCACCGCGCAAACTGATATCAAACAGTTAGTCCTTGGCTTGGCTAAACTAGGTGCAGATGATTACTTGCCAAAACCCTTTGATTTTGATGAACTGGCGGCAAGGGTCAAGGTGATGGTCAGGATCAAACAGGCAGAGGACGAATCGCGCCGGCTCTTCAAGGATTTGGAAGTTTCATTGATTCTACAGAAAAAAGCATTTGAGGAGTTAAAGACAACAAAAATGCGTTTGGCCGAAACAGAAGCTGCAGCAAAACTTACTGCGGTCTTTGAAAAATTTGTGCCTAAGGAATTTGTAAAACGTATTGCACCTGACGGACTGGAGCATTTAAAATTTGGAAAAGCGGATACAGATTTCATCAGCATTCTTTTCTGTGATATCCGCTCCTTTACCACGCTTTCTGAGAAGATGACCCCACAGGAACTTATGGATTTTCTCAATGATTTTTTCAAACGGATGACTGGACCTATCTCTCAAAACAAAGGTTTTGTTGATAAATTTATCGGTGACGCGGTCATGGC
>JACNKY010000404.1 GCA_014381795.1 Pseudomonadota bacterium
CAGTCCAGCTGAAATAACTACAGCACCATTTTCGATCAAACCATATGGTTTGTCTGAAGTCATAGTGGCGATTTGTATGTTATTGTAAAGGATTGAAAAGCTCATTGCTAGTTTCAGATAATTTTATCAATCAGTTTTTGGTTCTCGTCTCAAACCAATATAAGCCTCGATGATGCTTGAATCATGTCTCGCTTTTTCATTGTAGCAATTTTTGGTTTTGAGTCAGGTGCCTCCTTTGATTTAAGGTGATGAATGTCGAGTGTTTTACACTTCATCCTATGTAGAAATAATTCAAATAATGTTAAATCAAGCATACTGAATCAGTAAAAAGTCATAAAAACGTGTCATTGCTTACAAAGCGAGAAATCTATTTTATCTTAAGAACTGCCATAATTAAGATCTCTCTCTTCGTTCAAGATGACACATTATTATTTTAGTAGTTTTACGAAGCCATCAAGAATCATGTACTCAATGTTTTTACTAGTATATGTACATACATATTAACTTTATGTCAATACAAAATGATTCCTATTATTAAACTTTCTTCTTTTGAGAAGCCTGAAAATCTTGTCAGAATTTTGGAGAAGCAGGATTGTTAGGGAAAACATCTTAGAACTCCACAGATCGAAGTCGATTCTCCATCCAGCGCATTGCGGTGGAGATGCAGAGGATCAGCACGAAATACTCCAGCACGAGGAAGGTATATATTTCCAGTGGGCGGTACTGACTCACAACCAGTTCGTCAGCTCTGCGGGTGAGTTCGGTCAAGCCGATCACTGACACTAGCGATGACATTTTAAGCATGTAGACAAACTGGTTGCCAATGGCCGGGAGGACGACTCTGATAGCCTGCGGTAAAATAATCAGCCGCATCTTTTTCCAGTAGTTCAGCCCCAGTGAATCGGCGGCATCATGTTGGCCACGTCCGATTGATTGAATCCCGGCACGGAAAATTTCAGCCTCAAATGCACTGTCGCATAGGGCCAGTCCCAGAATTCCCGCAGAAAAAACTTCTAAGTGGATGCCAAGGGCTGGAGGCAATCCGTAATACACCCAGAGTAGCATCACCAGCACGGGAATTGAGCGGAAGATTTCAACATAAACCCTGTTGATCCGGCGGGCGAGAGTGTTGTTCATCAAGGCTGGAAGAGTGACAATCAAACCAAGCATGATGGAAATCACAATTGCGCAAAGTGAAAGCAGGATTGTGTAGCCCAGACCACTGAGCAGAAACTGAATGTTACTGAGTCCTGCAGGGTGCCATGGCGTAATTACATACCACCCCCAAGTGTAATCGCTGTTCCCACATCCTCCCAAAACAATAAAAATCGCAAGTACAATCAGGTAGAAGAGGAGCCCTCTTTTAGGAAATTTTAAAATTGTGTGAAACTTTTCAGAAAAATCTTTGACTAAAACTGTACTTAACATTTGACCTTTTCAAACGGTGAAGGTAGATTTGTGGCTCGTGATTAAGAGCGATAATAGGATCGCTTTTGGATACGTTATTGTAACTAATTCGTCTCGTTCTTCAAGCTATGAATGTTCAGTTGTTGCTAAAACGCCTATCTTGCCTGTTTTGTATGCCGGCGGATTATCAGCAGCGGAAGTTGTTCTTTTTGAGGACTGATGATAACTCTAAACTCATAAGGAGAGAGAAATGTTTAGAACTTTTTTGAAAAGCGGAATAGTCTTTGCGCTCACAGCGCTCTTGTCAAGCTCAGCATTTGCTGAATCCCGTCTGCAGAGCATTCTGGCCAACGGGGAATTACGTGTAGGGACAACTGGTGACTGGAACCCAATGACGATTATTGACCCTACAAGTAAGGAACGCAAAGGATTTGATATTGATATAGCAACCGCCCTTGCTGCTGATATGGGGGTCAAAGTGGTCTTCGTTCCTACTACTTGGAAGACACTTGTCAATGGTGTGATAGCTAACAAATACGACATGACTTCGAGCGCTTCGCTGAGTCCTAAACGTGCATTGGTGGCAGGTTACTCATTGTCATATTTCGCAGTTGAGGATGTGCCGCTCATGTTGAAGAAAAACAAAGGTAAGTACAATAGTTGGGATGATCTCAATAATCCAAATGTGACTGTGGCAGTAACTCTGGGTACTGTGCAGGAGAAACGGGCAGAAGTAATTTTCGACAAGGCTAAAATTATTAAAGTCTCTGCACCTGCACGGGATTATCAGGAGGTACTGGCAGGACGTGCCGATATCTCGATGACTAGTAATCTAGAAGCTGCAAAGCTGGTAGAACAGTATGATAAAATGATGGTAGTACCGGTTGAGGTCGGAAAGAATCCTACTCCGCTCGCTGTTTTGCTTCCGCAAGAAGATCAGGTATGGATCAACTACGTCAACCACTGGATTATCTTGAAGTCAGAGCGTGGATTCTTTGATCAACTCAAAGCAAAGTGGCTAAAACAGTAATATTTTTTGAAACGCTCACTCCTCTTCGAGGAATGCCTGATAGTCTAACAGAAGTTCTTTGGCGGCGGTTTCCAACAAGCGTTGACCGTCTTCGGGATTTGCAAGACTGGGGTCGGATCCGATCCGACCGTCAGGATGTCGTCTGCGATGATCTGAAGCTTCATAGTGATCATCATCTGCATGATTACGCAGATATTCCAGCGAGACTGGATGCCAAGTTCCCAGACTCACATCCTTGATATGTTCCGGAAAAGCGTATTGTGCCATCGCTACTTCACTAGGAGTGGCGTGCGCACCTTCTTTTTCTGCATACAACGACTGTCGGAGTGCGTTTGTCTGCGGATATTGCCACCAACTCCGCAAACGGCAGCGAGGTACTGCAGACTCATTGACGCTCAAGCTGTAGCGAGTGTAGATTTCCTGAAATGCGGAACGCAGAGGAGCAAGGTTGCCTCCATGTCCATTGATAAAATAAAACCGTTGGAACCCCTGACTGGCCAGAGACAGGACATAATCCTCGACCACACTCATCAGCGTCGAAGGTCGCAGTGAAATGGTGCCCGGAAATTTCAAATTAAACTGTGCCGTTCCTAGTGCCAGGGTAGGACCTACGAGGAGATCGGTCTCCAAGGCAGCATGACTGGCAATTGCTGTCGGGCAGATCGCATCAGTACCAATCAGGCCGTTAGGACCGTGTTGCTCAGTTGATCCGGTAGGGATCAGAATACCCTTCGAACGCAACAAATATGACTCAATTTCCTGCCAAGTACTTAAATGTAAATGCATGTCTCAAATCTCAATATAGCTGAAGATTCTTAAAAGTTACTTTTTAGCTAGTCTGCACTCAAAGATTTTCCTCACTGCCAATATCCCTCTTTGAAAAATCCAGCTTGTAACATTTCGAAGGCAGTCGTTTCCATAAAATCGTGATGCCGGAGTGCAACATCATTGATATTACTGGCGGTAACTGAAAGATGAATCAAAGCGCGATAATACATAATCTCCGCAGTTCACAGGAGAGTACAATGGCTGCGCTCCATTTTGACAGACTACAGAAGGATCCACAACTGTATCGAAATTTGGATCCCATGCGATTACCATCGAATAGCGTTCCTGTCCTTTGCTGTTGACTACACGGTGTGTGGTGGATTTAAATCCTTCATTCGTCCAGCGCATCAGCAAATCACCAACGTTGACCACTAGTGTATTCTCAATCGGATGTGCCGTTACCCATTCTCCTTCACGGTTTTGAACTTCAAGTCCACCTACCTGATCCTGCCACAGCAATGTCAGACAACCATAGTCGGTGTGCGGGGCTACACCAAATTGCTCCACTCCTAAATCTGCTGACTGCGGAGGATAGTGGATGATTGAACTGCGTGCGATAGGCTCATCAGTCGCTTTCAAAAACGAATCTTCAGCTAACTCCATCCCCAAGGCAAATGCCCGCATCATGTCCCGTCCGCACTGCAAACCTGCTTCAAAAAAAGGATAAACCGCTTGCTTAAACTCCGGCATTTCATCCGGCCATTGGTTTCGTCCTAAGAATGGATTATCCTTTGTTACGGATGGATGATCGTCCGGAAGATCTAAACCCCAGACGAAGCTCTCTTTAAGGTCTATTCTTTCAGCCTGCTCCATCTTTGCTTCTCCAACAGAGAGGTAACCGTGATGGTTCGCATTAATTTTTACGGAGTCCTTCAGTTCTTTTGGTAGGTTAAAAAATTCCTTGGCCGCAGAATAAGCCTGCTTGATCACAGCTTCCGGTATCCCATGGTTGTGGATGTAGAAAAACCCAACCTCTTCTGCAGCCTGGCGGATTTCCAAGGCCACTGAGTGTGCTGTTTCCGGAGTCCCCGAGCGCAGTTGGGCAACATCGATTACTGGGATTTTGTCAATTTCGATCGTCTTGGATTCTGCGTAGGACATAAAAAATAATTAAAGTTTGGTTGTTGTTGAAGGCGTGAATTATTGATGAAACAGGTTCAGAATATTACTTCGCATAGTAGCCCACAGCATCGCCTGAAAGCGTTACTCCAAGACCATTGAGGGTGCGGTTGGAGTAGCAAAAATATGCACAGACCTGATTAACCTCAAGGATTTCTCCGTCAGTAGCTCCGAATGATTTGGCGGCTTCCACGTCGGAGGCTACCACCTCACCGGGGGTAGAGGTCAGTTTGCCGGTATAACGTATTAACGCCAGTTCCTTGCCTGAAAAAGCTTTTTCTGGCGACTGATCACGCAAAGCGGATTCGATGTTGTCTGCACGTTTGTCGTCTTTAAGTAGCCGACTCATATTCGCACAGTGGTGAGTGAAACTGTACTCACACTCGTTTAGCAAGCTAGTATACACACCAACCGCTTCCAGAAACCAGAGTGGCAGTGGGTTGGTCGGATGGTGCAGTACACTACGGTAAAGAGTGAGGGTTCCTACCAGCGTGTGCGGTCC
>JACNKY010000155.1 GCA_014381795.1 Pseudomonadota bacterium
GTCATCCGGAAAACAGAAAAATGTTTGTGACCGCGTATATGTTCTTTGATCAGTTCTTCTGTAATAGGAGCTCCTGACAAGTAGAGACTAAGTTTTTCCAGTTCATGGTCTAAATCTGTCAGATCATTACCAACGATATTTATCATCAAGCGAGCAGCATCAGCAGAAAGCGGCAAACCTTTTTTTTCTCCCCGTTGAACAACCCAGTTAAAAGGTGAACTGTTATCGTAGGCAACAAACTTTTGGATGCGTCCGCTTTGTTTGATGTTTCGAAAGAGTGGTTTGCTTAAGTCCAGCTCCCGCATTACCGGACTGGTGAAGATAAACCATAAGCTATCTGGCGGGTTATTTATTATGTTTTCAACTGCTTCAAAAAGTCGACTTGCTGATGAACTGTCGTTTTTTTTAACTGCTTTTTTAATCAGTTCAAAATTATCCAGCTGAATTACTTTACGATCACTTAGCATCGGTAATGTTTCACAACTGATCAAAAAATCATCAACACTGTTTTTAGCCGAGTCACCGCTAGGTTTAAGCATTTCCTGCGCATTGAAGCGTTCCAGACTCCACTCATGTTCACGACCTTCCAAACGTTGGTCTATTAAACTATTAGTAGTTTCTTCCACCAATAATTGCTGGTTACCGTAAATCAAACAGATTTTATGAGGAATATTTTGATTCGTCATGTCTTATGTTGCTCTTTTGAATGAGAATCTGGAAAACATTCACGAATAATGTTGCGAACCTCAACTGGTGATGAAGCATTCAGCGCTTTTTTGGCAAGAGATTGCGCATCGGCAAGTGAAATTCCAGACAGACGTTTTTTCACTACCGGAATTAAAGGTGCGTTCATGCTGAGAGAGTCGATTCCAAGGCCAACCAAAATCACGCAACCGTCAGGGTCAGAAGCCATTTCACCGCATAATTCAACCGGCTTATTATGTTCAGCTGCAGTTTGTACAAGTCTATGAATTAATTTCAGAACTGCAGGGTGCAAAGGGTCATAAAGATCTGAAATTTGTGGATTATTACGGTCTACCGCCAACACGTACTGAGTGAGGTCATTGCTGCCGATAGAACAAAAATCTATTTCCGGCATAAATTTTTCACAAATCAAAAAGGCACTTGGAACTTCAAACATCATCCCTACTTCAATTTTTGCAAACGTTTTTCCGTTTGCTTCCATTTCTTTTCTACACTCTTCAAATAATGCTCTAGCTTTTTTGATTTCAATTACATTAGTAATCATCGGAAAAAGTAAGCGTACGTTAGCGCGTGTTCCGGTAGCCTGCAGCAATGCAGATAATTGTTCTTTGAGAACTTTTTTTTCTTTTAACTGACGTCGTACAGCACGGTAACCGAGAAACGGATTGTCCTCATCCTGAAAACCCATGTAAGGCGCAGCTTTGTCTGCACCAACGTCGAGCGTCCGGAAAACCACTGGTTTATCTTCTGGAATACTTTCCAGTAAATCACGATATACTTTTGTCTGCTCATCAATGTCAGGATAACGGTCTAGTGAGAGGAAATAAATTTCTGTACGGAACAGTCCAACTCCTTCCGCACCATAGCTGATCAACTGAATTGCATCACCGCCAAGAGCAACGTTAGCCAATAAAGTTATTCGAACGCCATCACTGGTTTTGCATGGAATATCCCGGAATTCTTCAAGATGTTCATAATAATTATGTTGCTTGAGCAATAACTGTTTAAATTCCGCCAGAACCTCTTTATTCGGATATGTTGCCGCAAATCCGGTGTCCCCATTTATGGCGATTGGGGCACCGTCCTTTATTTGATCCAATTCATGATCTTCAAGACAAACTACAGGAATCATCAGGGAACGTGCCAGAATAGCTGCGTGTGAAACAATACCTCCGCTAGACAGAATAATACCTTTTATGCGGGTTGTGTCCAGTCTCGCGATATCTCCGGGAAGGAGTTGCCTGACAATAAGAATCCCTGTTTTTTTGGTTACGGACAGGACCTCGTGTCCCAAATAATGTAAAAGCCGGTAACCGACATCTTTTAAATCCGCACCTTTTTCACTCAGATAAGGATCTTTAATTTCTTCAAAGGCACCAAGATATTCGTGAACTGTATGGTAAATTGACCATGCAGCGGTATTTCCGGATTCAATATTAAGCTTAATTTTATCCTGAAAATGTCGATCTTCCAAAAACATCAGGTGAGCATGAAAAATAGAAGCTTCCTCTGTTCCAACACGATCCTTGACTTTCTCGATCAACTCCAAAGTGTCCGAAATTGTATGATCCATTGCAGCCTGAAAGTCCGACATTTCCAGTTCTAATGTCCGGGTACTTATCTTTTCAGGGACTTCAATATCAGACTGTTTGAGGAGTACTGCTTTACCTACCGCTACTCCGTAAGCCACAGGTTGTCCTGCCATGTGAATAGAGGTACCATCGCCTTTAGGCTGAGTGACAGGTTCTTGAGTCGCGGAATCAAGTTGTTTCAGTAACAGAGCTTTTGAAACAAGGCTGGAGATTTGGGTGGCAATTGAACTCAGTAATTGTACTTCATCCGGAGAGAATGTACGTGGTTCAATTGTGTGAACTACAAGTACCCCGAAAGATTTGCGGTGCTCGATCAGCGGAACTCCAAGGAAAGAGGAAAATGAATCTTCTTTAGTTTGTGGAAATGCTTTGAAACGTGGATGTTCCTGCATCTTTGACTCCTGAACAGGCGCAGAACGCTCAAGTACCAAGCCAACTAAACCCTCTGAAGGAAGCATCCGTACTTTATCAATAGTCGAGGGCTCAAGTCCGTGAGTTGCTTTGAGGATCAGAATTGATTGGTCTGCATCAAATATATAGATTGAACACGCATCAACATTAATCCGCTTTGCTATCATTGTGGCGGTCCTAGCCAGTGTCTCTTCAGAATTATGAGAAGAAGTAATGATACGGTTAACTTCCGTGAAAGTTTGAAGCGCGAAAACAAGCTGCTCTTGTGTTTCAGCCGCAGACATTTTTACCTTTTATTTCACAGGAAATTATCTCAATCTGTTTTTTTAGACAAACGATGATTGTCTGACTCTTCGTCATTTTAATAGAGTTAAAGAGGAGTTGAAGTAGTTATTCGGTGCTATTTTGTGATAATATTTGCGTTTTTAAATTTTAGTCCCCACAAGCAAGACGTGACACATTTTCCAAGTTTTCAGGTTTAAACTCAAGTCGATTATGTAACACAAAGTTCAGTGCAGATATTTGAGTTAAGTAAAACTTAAGCAACAGATGAGATATTCGGAACAGGAAGTAATAGCATTGAGAAGAGGAAAATTTGAAGTAATGAAGTCGGCTTCAGAAACGTTTTACCCAGCTTATCAGGAAACCTTTGGGGGCAGTATTAAGCTGCCAGCCAGAAGCTTTGGGGCTGAGGGAACTGGAAATAAAACCGTTGGAGCGGCCTTCTGTGGAAAGTTCATTCATCAAATCACGAAAATGGATATAGCGGATTCCACTGTAAATTGTTCCTGCACCGGCTATCCAGGGCAAAACACTCAAAGCTCCGTTCAGTTCGATAACTCCGCTGAGAAACAGGATAGTTGCTCCACCGGCACCTGCAGTAGAAATGAGCCAGCGGTCATGCTCTTCTTTAGTTTGTCTATAGCCGTACGACCATTTTGAATAATCTGTACTCACCTTTCCTACTTTTTGTTCTAAGCGGATAACACGTTTTTTTGGTTTTAATCTTTTTTGAGTGTCAAGTTCCTTGCGGGTTTGACTGATCAGGCGGATTAGTTTTTCTTTATCGATGTACGTTTGAAGCTGATCCCCACTGGCAACTGAAGAAATCTTCTGGACTATAACTGCCTCTGCAGACAAATCACTCACTTGAACAACTTCTGCTAAGGCAATATTTTGGAAAATCGTTTCCTCAGTGTTAGCAACTGCGGATGCTTTAACAGATGTTCTCCGTGAAATTACAAGCTGTTGACCGGTTTTTATACCCTGTGCACGTCCAAAATTAAGAGTGATTCCAGAAGCTTTTATATTCAGTACTTTACCAACTAACAAGGTGTTATCTGAAATCCTCGCAGCCATTCTGAATAATTCATCATGCATTTGCAGATCTGTGAATTGAACTTCATCGCTGAAATTAGTGATGTTGGTACGTGTATCAACCATTCTGAGGGAAAGTACTAAACTCGATTCCTCTTCATTTTTTTCATTAAGCATTATTTCTGAATGAAGTGTACCAACCAATACCTTGTCTGCATGAAATAATTTGCCGATCTTTGCACCGCAAGCAATATCATGACAGTCCGCAAGTGTTGGATCCTGGTCTCTGATTTCTGCGTTCCACTCAGCAGGGCCAACTACTGTAAAATGATTTGTGTTGTAGATGTTCAGTTGGAGAATTTTCGCTACTTCCGCGGCGGCAGTTTCAGTCATGCCTGAAGGAAAGAGGTTAAGTAATAATATTTTTACCCGTTCATCATCACTGAAACCACTTAGTTGTGTCAGTTCCAAATTGTTGCCGTTTCCTTGATCATTATTCGACTGAGACCAACTTGCAGAACTAAAAAAAAGAAAGCTGAAACAGAGCAGGAATACTTTCCTGAAAAACAGTGGAAAATTCATACTGCACGAAAATTTAATTGAATGTTAAAAAAGGCACTAGAGCTAAAACCCGATAATTTGTTAATGATGCATTTACCGCTCTTTTGACAAAGCAAGAAAAAGACCTTTTAGTGCTTTGTACAGGAGCAGATTTAACAGTCAGGAATTTGCTGAACTTAAAAAGGTGTGGGTTCTGATAAACAATTAAAGATCAGCTAGAAATCAGTCTCGTGAGGACTCTCAGCAGGTCTTCATTATCATGTGGAATAATTGTGCGGAAATCGAGCCAAATTTGATCTT
>JACNKY010000324.1 GCA_014381795.1 Pseudomonadota bacterium
CCCGAAAAACGAGCAGCTACCCAAAAAAATAGCAGACAGCCGAGACCCATGTAACCAGCTCCATTACCAAGATGCAAATTGACCCTTTTGGTAATGTCCTTAAGATTGAACTGCAATCCCGCCATGAAGAGAATCAGCACAATACCTATTTGCTGGAATCCCCCTAAAATGGAGCGAATACCACTGTAGTGTTCATTTAATTCATCCAAAGTTGTTTCCGGAAGTCCTGCAACACTGGCCATGATGTAACCCATGATTACAAAAGACAGAATATTTGTCTGCTTGAGTTTCGTCAGTAATATCGTGAGTAGCATTGCACCACCTAGCATTAATCCCAAAGGTTTAATGAACCAGCCTCCACCTCCTGCATATGCAGGCAGCGCAACTATAAGTACAACGGCTAAAATTGCCGAGAATTTGAAGTAAATTGATTTAGACATGAGACCTCTTCGTATGTTGTTGAGCATAAAATTAGGCTTTAGCAAAAGCGTCGCCTAGACCCTCTTGTATTTTTTTAGTTTCTGAAAAATGATTCTCACCAGTTTCACGGAATGCATCTTTGAGTGGTTTTGTGATTTCTGTTTCAAAAATTTCACGGAAAGACTTTGCCGCCAGATATTCTGTCTGTATCACATAACGCGCACCTGCTTCGTACAACTCCAAAGTTTCTTCATGAGAAGAGGTAGCAGCGATAAAAGGGACATCCGGTGATTCTTTTTTTAGCCAGCGTGAAATAGCCATTTCTGCTTCCTGACCACCATCCATACAGGAAATCACAATTTTAGCTTTGTTAAATGCTAAATCTTCCCACACATCAGGATCAGCCATATTAGAGTAATGTGCATGGATGTTACTGTGACCATGCTGATTCTTGAAATAATCTGTAATGTCCGGATCAAGATCCAACAACAAAACCTGCTGTCCACGTTGGGCATAGAAGTCGGCAATTTCAATCGCCAATTCGTTATATTCCATGATGACTACATGACCGTCCATCACAAACTCTTCATCCCCAGATTCTGCTGCGGCAGTGGATCGTCCGTCCATGAAGCTCAGCGTTTTGGAAAATACTCCATAAAGAGGATCAAGAAACTGGTGACCAAGTGAAGAAAAGAAAAATGAAATCAGTACCACCAATGTAATCACAATAAACAGATGTGGATCAAAGAGTTTGTACTGCCAGCAAAGTACTGCCAGCATCAGTGAAAACTCCGAACTTTGGTTAATGATTGATCCCATCAGAAAAGACGGTTTTCCACTCAAACGACTCATGTATCCTAAAAAAAGCATTAACGGAATTGTCAGGATTACAACTAAAACCGCAAGTATAAAACCTTCTGTTAAACCGCCCAGCATTTGTTCAGGTTTTAATTCAGAAATATCGAAACCAAGTCCCATGAAAAAGAGGATAATACCGAAGGCTTTCAGTGGTTCTACTTTGTCTTCAATTTCGTGTCGGTATGGTAGTGCCGCAAGAGTAGCGCCCGCAAAAAAGGCACCGATTCCGGAAGAAAAATGTATCACTTCACAAAGTGCTGCCACTCCCATTCCATAACCTAAAGTTCCAATGAAAAGTAACTCGCCTGAATGAGCGAAGAATTTAAAGAGAGGATTGAGCAGGTACTTGGTGACAAAATAAAGCACAATTGCCAAACCGATCATTTTTCCGAAAATCATCGCAACTTCCACACCCAAAGATGCACCACCGACTTTGTCAGGATTCAAACTGCCGAGAATGGCGAGTGCAACCACTGCTACAATATCCTGCAGCACCATTAGCCCGAGCGCGACTTGACCGTGTTCCTGGCCAATTTGTCCGGTGCTTTTGAGCGTGCCGATTACGAGGATCGTGGAAGACAAGGTGAGACAGAGTGCAAAATAAATTAAAGCAGGTGCGGCGTTTTCTGCTGGCAAACCTGCAGCAACCATATAATCCGCGTCAATGCCGACATACAGCAATCCCAGAGCTGCAGCGATTCCGAAAAGACCGATGATCTGGCCAAAACCGTTAATCAGTAGTAGTTTCCAGCGTTTGATCAATCCGGGAATATCGACTTCCATTCCGGCCATGAAGAGTAAAAGCGTGATGCCGATGTCTACAAAAGCGGTCATCACATCTTTGTTGATCACCTCTCTTACACCAAAAATACCGCCCAAAACTCCGACAATGATGAATGCAAACAAACTTGCCTGTTTGGCATAGCTTAAAATTATAGCCACTACAGCCGCTGCCAACAGCATCACACCTAAAGGTTCAATTAAGCTGTTGCCGCCGCCGCCGCCGGCAAATGCCTGAGATCCAAACAATAACAAAATGAGTGTAAACGCCCCATAACGTACATTAAGTTGCATGAGATTTACTCCTTGATTTAAGTTTTTAATGCTTTAAGTTCAAATTAACTCAAGAACTTTGTGAATATTTTAATGATTCTTTTGAGGATAGACTCTCGCAGATCAACTGTAAGTACAAGCCTAAAGTTAAATATAAAATCAGTTACAGTATAGAATTGAATAGAAATATCTTTCTAGCAAAAAAAAATATCTCATTATTATAAATCATGAATAAATATATTGTTACATGGTTTTTTTATTCAATTAAAGGTTCAAAATGAAAATATATTGAACCCTTATAGAATGATTTTAAAACTCATTGAAAAATTAATTCAGAGAAAGACCATTTAGTTTCTCTTTCATAAGCACGTCCTGCACGAAATAAGACAGATTCTTCAAATGGCGGAGCGGTTAACTGGAAACCGGTAGGCATTCCATTATCAGTTAGCCCAGCAGGTAGAGCGAAAGCAGGCAGGCCGAGGTAATCAAAGGGACGCGTGCAGTGTCCTAATAAAGAAAGATATTCGATGAATCCAGGATTGTTTTGAATGTTTGATTCGGCTAAAGTCGGCACCGGAATTGGAACAACCGGTACGTGCAGTACATCCACTTTAGAAAAAACATCACGTATAAATTCAGCCAATATTTCTTTGCGTAATTTAAGTGCGTCCAGGTAATCCACAGCAGTTACGAGAAATCCAGTGAGCAGACGCTCTCGTGTTTGTGAACCGTAATCTTCTGCTCGCTGCTTCAACCAGTTTGCATGTGCGGAACTGCTTTCTGCTCCGGCAATTATATTTGCCAAGTCGTTGCAGGTTTTAAAAATATCCGGAAGCGCAAGCGGCACAATTTCAGCACCGGCTGCTTTAAAAACAGCCAGGCTCTTTTCCATTTCACGCATCACCTCCGGATGTACAGGTGCTAAAAAAGGGGAAGCTCCGGAAGCATAAGTGGTCGGTACACCAATTTTTAAGCCTCTTATTCCGGTTTCTAATTCTGTCAGGTAATCTCCTTTTGGACGTGAAGACGAAGTACTGTCGTTTGGATCTGAACCAGAAATTATTTCTGTGAGCAATGCGCAATCTTCCACGCTTCTGGTGAGTGGTCCAATGTGATCCAGCGAAAAGGAAAGCGGCATTGCACCAAAACGGCTGACACGGCCGTATGTCGGTTTCATTCCTACAAGTCCGCAGCATGACGCAGGAAAGCGGATTGAACCTCCGGTATCAGAACCAAGTGAACCGTAACTCAAAAAACTTGCTACCGCTGCTGCCGGACCGCTTGAAGAACCTCCCGGAATGTATTCCGGATTCCACGGATTACGCACATCTCCCGTAATTTCGTTATGTCCAGTCAGCCCATAAGCAAATTCAACCATGTTCAGACGGCCCATATCCAGTGCTCCCTCCTGCTCGAGATTGAGCAAAACAGTAGCCGTTGTTTCCGGAAAGTATCTTTCGCATATTTTAGCACCGCAGGCCGTGATTTGTCCTGCACGGTAAAACATATCTTTGTGCGTAAGCGGGACTCCGTGAAGCCGCCCCCGTGAATTTCCGGAAGCCAATTCCTGATCCGCTTTTTCAGCAGCGGGCCAAACGTATTCTGAAAATAATCGTGCCAGACAATTCAAGCTGGATCCGTGCTTTTCAAGTTGCGCTAAATTGTTTCGGACTACTTCCTGAGAAGATACTTTTCTCTTGGCAATTGCTGCAGAGACTTCAGTCAGACTCATCCGCGATAAAGCTTCATCCTCCATGCTGTTCTTCCTTTGACTGACGTTTGTTAAATTTAGAGGCTGAAAGGAATTTTGCAAAATCGGCGGGTTCTGCCTCAAATGACAAACGTTTCAAAAAAATATCTTTAGACTTAGTCAGGAATTTTACGGATTTTAATGCAGACTGAACTTCCGGAACATCAGCATTACGCTCAAGAAAAGCGGTGCAGTTGTGTTGCATGGATATTATAAGATGAGGGGAGGAACTTTCTTGTCTCAATAAAGCAATAGCAGAAAAAGACTCTTCCTGTCGTTAATAAAAGTCTTTCCTCCACTCTTGACACAATTAAACAATCTTGTTCTGTATTGCTTTTTCTATCTAGCTTCTTGAAGATCGTAATATTCTATCTTCATGTTGCCTCATTAATATATTGTTGGCCTTCTTTTTTAATTTTAACATCTTCAATATAGGTATCGTCATCGTAACTTTGAGCCAACCTCCATTTAAGGTAATCGTAAGCTTTTATTGGTTCATATTTTGATGGTTGGTCTGTGAAATTTTCAATCATCACATCACGACCTGCATCCACAAAATATGGCATTGAATACCTTGATCTTGCCATATCAGTATTTACTATTCTATGATTCGTAGATTTGAGGATACCATTTGACCATCTTGAGAAAAGGTCTGCAACATTCAATACAATAGAGTTTTCCACTATTGGAACATCTTCCCACTCTCCTGTTTCTCTGTTCTCAACTTGAAGACCTCCCACATCATCAAAACGCCAAA
>JACNKY010000194.1 GCA_014381795.1 Pseudomonadota bacterium
TCTGGTTTACTGATCTAAACGAGTCAGTTGAACTTCGAAATGAAAATGGAGTTGATGATGGAGCTGGTGAAGATGCCGGAATTGGTGCAATGGTTGATAGTTTCCACGGTGTTTCTCTTGGATACAAAATCAGTGACACCATGAGTGCAACTGTTGCATATCAAGCCAGTGGAGATTCTGTTGACTTGCATGGGACACAAGAAGCCCTTGACGGTGAAACAAACACCACCCACGGTCAAAGTGGATTTGGTATAGGCTTTTCTGGAACATTTGGTCCAGCAACTGTCGGTTTTACTCAAGCCAGTGCTTCTACTTCTAATTCCTCGGGATTGGCTGCTTATGATGCTCAGTCAACATCGAGTTCCACAATGGGCTTAGGTGTTAAGATTGCTCTTGGTGACATTAAGCCGTTCATCAGTTATGGAACAACGGTTGCCAGTGCGGCTGTAGCAACAACCAAAGAGTATACTCACGAAGGTAGTGAAGTTGGTTTGGTCTATGACCTTGGCTCTGACAGTGTTGTTATTTACCTCGGTAATAGCTCAGATCAGTATTCGACAACAGATAAACCGTTGACGAAGTCTGGAATGGAGCTTGGTTACCACACAAGTGTTGGACCTGCGTCACTTAAAATTGGCTATGGTACTCAAACTAAAGCAGATGATGATGATGCAACTGTGGATGGTTACAGTATGAGTGACCTTGAGGTCTCCATGGGCTTCAGTTTCTAATTGAAACGTTTCAGGTTTTAAAGCCTGAACATTCAATTTGAGATTTTATTGAAACGGGATCGTTTGCTTCGGCAGGCGGTCCCGTTTTTTTTGGCTTTTTTCTTGAGAATTATCCAATTGGGTGTTATTGTCATACAATCAACACATTTGATTACATATCAACTAAATTACATCAAGACAGAGGAAAGCATATGAGCACAGCTATTTCAGTCCGACTCCCGGAGAAGCTCGCTCTGGATATAGATGAAATTGCACTGGAAACAGAACGGGCAAGGTCATTCCATATCCAGAAAGCAGTGGAAATGTATATTAAAGAGTATGCAGATTTACAGATTGCACTGGATCGTCTGAACGACCCAACTGATCCAACCATTTCTCTTCAGGAAATGAGGACTAAACTTGAGTTATAACATCACGTTTAAAGAGTCTGTTTGGCGGGATTTGAGAAGAATTGACAAGCATCAAGTGGAGATAATTCTTGCAAAAATAGAGGCTATACTTCCTGAGGGTGCTGAAAGTTATCCTGCATTGACAAGACAATTTTCTAAGTTACGGAAATTTCGCGTTGGGAACTATCGAGTTATTTATACCATTAAGGATAATTCAGTCTTGATTACCCGCATTCAACACAGAAAAGATGTTTATCGCTCATGATATGTCTGTGAGCTTCCAGTAAAACTTCATCTGGATTCCCGCTTTCGCGAGAATGACAAAAGAAATAAATCAGCGCTCCCCAAAAGGCTTGATCCAACTGTAAGCTGGTTGATAGGCTGGAATTCTAGAAAGATCAAGGTTCGGATCAACTAATTGTCTGAACTCCCTGCCGTTCAGACTTACTTCAATTCTGGCGCTAATGATTGGATCGAAGCCCGCGTTGCTCTGTACCAGTTGATCAAGATGCTGTGCAAACAGCAGAATCATCCCCGGATTCCCCGCAAAGACTTTGAACTGCGAGGTGTTGAGATAATCCCTCGGATTTGCATAACGTTGCTCTCCAGTGGATGGATGAGTGACGTTAAATTGTACGCGGGTTATTTTTTGACGCAGCATCATCCGCCATGCGAAATAATGTCCCTCTTGATGCCAGCTTGTCCAGCCTGGATAGAGCGTGTGACGGAAAGGCAACAGCAGTTGCGCCACCACATAAAGCCCCAAAATAATCCGCATTGTCTTTGAAATCCCCTGAACAGAATCCGGCTCCATCTTATCAGCAGTTTCATTAGTCAGCGGCATCAACCCTTGACGGTACTGCTCACGTGCAAATTTTTTGAATTTTTCAGGAACAATTTTACGTGGAAAATCTGCATCAAAAAAGATGAGAGTCAACACAAGAGCCAGTACCGGAAAGATGCCAATCTGGAAGACAAAATAATTATTGGTATGAAAAAGTACTGCTGCAAGAAATGCCCACTTGCGGGTGGGTTTATAGAGCATCAGGAAAGGGATAAATAAGTCAAATAGCAGTCCTGACCAGGCATAAAAATGATGTACAAAGTCATAATCCATCAGCGGCTGAAAGATTGTTCCACGATTTGCTGTTCCGAGCAATTCCCTTGTTGCCAGGCCGTCAAGCCAATCCGGATCAAACTTGGCAATACCTCCGTAAAAATAAACCAGCCCCATGTGAAATCTGATCAACCAGAGCCAGAGCCAGAATGCCGGCAGCCGATCCGTGTGTTCCACATTGCCACGTAAAACATCCAACGACCAAGACCTGTTAAGTGGAGCCAAAATCAACACAAAACTCAACAGACAGATCAGATAAAAATGATTGTTATAGGTGGCCTGGTCGAGTAGAAATACATAGGTGTAACCAAGAAAAAACAGGCTGGTTGCAACTCTGTAAAACAAGCCGCAGGCTATCATCAGAGCCAACACCCCGAGAGCAGCAAAAAGCAAGTACATACCAGCCCCAGGGATTGGGACAACCCACCTAAAATATTCATATTGAAAATGAAACTGCGGTTTTGCAAAGAGTTCCTCAACCCAGCCAAAATAAAAATAGCGTGTGATTTCCCAAAACATCAACAATCCAAAACCAACACGGAATAACACAACACTTGCTACATCAGTCGGCGCTAAAACCCGTTGCGATACTTGTCCTATCCATGTTTTCATTTTTGAATTTTTCATAATTGTGTAACTGCTAGTTTGCTTGAAACCATATTCCATTCCAGTCTTTTTTCAAGTATACTGAAACGGCTTATGCTATTTATTTTCAGTCATTTTATATAAAACAGTTGAATCAACCACGCACAACCCATATAGCTAAAAATGCCGATTCTGCTTTTTGATGGCCACTGTAACCTTTGCAATGCCTGGGTCCAGTTTATAGTGAAAAGAAATACTACCAAATCAATCAGCTTTGCTTCGCTCCAGAGCAAAGCCGGCAGAGAGTTGCTGGCTGAGCATAAAATCGAGCAGAACTATCTTGACAGCTTGGTGTTGATTGAGGAAGAAAGATTTTCTGTGAGCAGTAGCGCGGCTTTAAGAACACTTTCGTATTTGTCCACTTGGGAAAGTCACTTGAAATTACTGCTCATTCTGCCACGTCCCTTACGAGATCTTATCTACCGTTTCGTCGCGAGGTATCGTTACAAATGGTTTGGTAGACGTGAACAATGCATGCTTCCTACAGCAGAACTAAAAGAAAGATTTTTACAGGAATGAGAGTGAAAAAATCTCAAAACATTAGTCTTTGTCTCGCTCAAGTTGTTTGAGCTTAAGTTTTGCCGGAACAGCAAAGGGGCTGTTTGGAAACTGTTCGAGGAAATAGCGAATATCTTCCGGATTTTTTGAATCTTTTACTAACTTCCAGGTTGACTCCGCTGCCTCAGACACTAATCGTTTTTCACGCAGATCCAGTTTTTTATTATCTTTATTTGCATGTGGATACTGTCCGTATTCACGTTGTTTTTCTTTGTCCATGATTGTCAGAATTTTATCCGCGTCGAGCAGAATTTGCCATGCTACACGCCCCTCTGCAGACAGACTAAATGAATAGTCACCAACGTTCAGCCTGACGTTTTCTGCATGAGCGGCTTTGCGGAAATCTGCTTCAGTAACCCAGATCAGGAATTGTTCACTTAAGAACCCGCTGGTTCCGCCTTTTACTTTTTGCAGACTATATGAGGTGGAGTAATCTCTTTCATTTAAATTTATTCTACCCTGTTCAGTTTCCAGAACCAGATCCTTACCCTTGAGAAAAGAAAAACGATCGACATGTTTGACTGTCAATTTAATATCCTGATCCGCACAGATCACTTTTCCTGAACATTCCTTGACGGCCACCAGTTCAATTTCTTTACCACCTTTCCCCGTTATGAACGGTTTAGTCGTAAAACGAGTCACGTCTTCCTGTTCATGATAAACTGTCTCCACAGATTTGACTGAACAGCCGGCCAAAGAAAACAAGGCAAGAAGCAAAATATAAATACGCATAATAGTCCTATTTGATTATTATAAAATAGCTTTGATCATAAACTGCCCTTATCCATCAGGACTTTGAACTCTGGCTATAAGCACGCAGGGTTGTTTTCAGCAGTGTCTGAGCATCACTGTATTTTGGTCTCCAGCCTAGCAGTTCTGAGGCCAGATCCGCTTTAGCCAATACAACCGCGGGATCTCCCGCCCGCCGCGGACCGAGAGTGACTTTGAATTCTGCAGAGCATACTTCACGGGCAATCCGCAATACTTCGAGCACGCTCAAACCGTTTGATGTACCTAGATTTACCAGCAGATCCTCTTTTTTATCATTCAAATAATCCAAGGCACGCAGATGCGCGTCTGCCAGATCAGTAACATGCACATAATCACGTATGCAACTGCCATCCCCAGTTTCATAGTCGGTACCAAAAACTTCTACTTTATCACGCTTACCCATAATTGTTTCGAGCACAATCGGCAATAAATTATTCGGTTGCTGCTCCAAACCGTTCAGTTCTCCATCGACATCATAACCTGCTGCGTTTAAGTAACGCAGACTGCAAAAACGCAGTCCACGGAGTTGACTGTACCAGCGCAACAGGTTTTCAATTCCAAGTTTCGCGTAACCATAAAATTTCATTGGTTCAGTAGGTTGTGCCTCATCCATCGGCAG
>JACNKY010000405.1 GCA_014381795.1 Pseudomonadota bacterium
TCTTGCGGCACGCTCTTCCAAATGCGCTTGCTCCTATTGTTAATGTGATTGCGTTGAATTTGGCCTATCTGGTTGTGGGAGTTGTTATTGTGGAAGTAGTTTTCGTTTACCCTGGACTCGGCCAGTTGATGGTAGACAGCGTATCCAAACGTGACATCCCGGTTGTGCAGGCTTGTTCGATGATTTTTGCTTCAGTTTATATCCTGCTGAATTTGTCGGCAGACATTATTTCCATTGTAACTAATCCACGTTTGCTGCACCCACGCTGATGTTGAACATTCTCAAAATATTTTCATCCGCGCCCTGGAGCGCTAAATTTGGAATGGTGGTAATTTTGTTTTATGCTGTTATTTCTATTTTTGCTCCTTTCATTGCCCCTTACGGAGAGACCGAACTCCTTGGCCGAGCCTATGAAGTGTGGTCTGACAAGTTTCTTCTTGGCACAGACAATTTAGGACGTGATATGCTTTCACGGCTGATTTACGGTGCACGCAACACCATTGGACTGGCGCTGACAATTACGTTGATAGCTTTTGTGCTTGGCAGTCTGACCGGTATGATTGCCGCTGCACTCGGAGGTTGGGTGGATCAAGTCTTAAGTCGAATTGTAGATGTACTGATGTCCATTCCATCACTTATATTCGCACTCCTTATTCTTTCCATCTTCGGTACCGCAATGCCTTATTTGATTGCGACCATTGCCATTCTTGATGCCACCCGTGTTTTCCGCTTGGCACGTGCCACTGCCATGAACGTGGCTGTGATGGATTATGTGGAGGTAGCGCGACTCCGTGGTGAAAAACAGGGTTGGGTCATCCGTAAAGAAATTCTGCCCAATATCACTGCGCCTCTACTCGCTGAATTCGGCTTACGATTTTGTTTTGTTTTTCTCTTCATTTCCGCACTCAGTTTTCTCGGACTCGGGATTCAGCCTCCCACGGCGGATTGGGGATCGATGGTAAGGGATAACGCGACACTGATTGCTTTTGACGACATCACCCCGCTCTTGCCTGCGGGAGCAATTGCCTTGTTGACAGTAGCGATGAACTTCGTAGTAGATTGGATGCTGCACAAATCAAGTGGTCTAAAAGATGTTGGTTGATACAAATAAAAATTCTAACAAAGAAGTTTCCTCCACATTACTGGAAGTGAAGGGTTTACGGATTGAGGGACTTTCTGAAAAAGGTTGGCAGGAAATTGTTTGCGGAGTGGATTTAACGCTTAAACGTGGAGAAATATTAGGCTTGATTGGAGAGTCCGGCGCAGGAAAATCAACCATCGGTTTAGCGGCAATGGGCTACGCGCGTGACGGCTGCAGAATCACAGCCGGAGAAATTATTTTCGATGGCATCGAGTTGCATTCAGCACCTGAAAATGAAAAGAGAAAACTCCGCGGAACCAGAATTTCTTATGTTCCTCAAAGCGCCGCCGCAGCTTTTAATCCCGCTCACCGACTGCTTGAGCAATTCGCAGAAGGTCCTGTAGACCATGGCGTCATGTCCCGTAAAGAAGCAAAAGAAAAAGGGCGTGCTCTATATCGGAGTCTGGATTTGCCGGATCCGGATAACATAGGAGAGCGTTGGTCACATCAAGTTTCCGGAGGCCAACTGCAGCGTATGATGGTGGCCATGGCGATGGCGTGTGGTCCAGACTTGATTGTTTTTGATGAACCGACAACTGCACTGGCTGTCACCACTCAGATTGAAGTCTTGAAAACGATCAAGGAAATTGTAGTAGACCGCAATGTCGCGGCCATTTACATCACCCATGATCTGGCGGTGGTCGCTCAACTTGCTGACCAATTGATGGTGTTACGCTACGGAAATCTAGTTGAAGTGAACAGCACCGGCCAAATTCTCGAAGCACCAAAACAAGAATATACCCGCGATTTATTGGATGCCCGCACCCGCCATGAAAAAACAACTGCGCAAATTTCTAATCCGGAAATTCTACTCAGCATTGATAACATTACTGCAGGCTATGGTAAAGGTCCTGACATACTGCAGGAGGTCTCAATTTCTGTGGAACGTGGACGAACTGTAGCGGTGGTTGGAGAATCCGGAAGCGGAAAAAGCACATTGGCACGCGTAATCACCGGACTGTTACCTCCGCGTTCCGGAGATATCCGTTTTCAAACAGACATTCTTCCAGCGGCGTTGGCTCAGCGCACAAAGCAGCAACTCCAGAAAACCCAGATGATTTACCAACTCCCGGATGTTGCCCTGAATCCACGTCAACGTGTCCGGGATGTAATTGGACGCCCCTTGAGTTTTTACCTAGGATTGCGTGGAAAAGAAAAGGAACGGCGTATCATCGGACTGTTGGAACAAATTGAGTTATCTGAAAAATACATTGACCGTCTTCCGGATGAACTTTCGGGCGGAGAAAAGCAACGTGTTTGTATTGCACGTGCCTTAGCCGCAGAACCGGAATTGATCGTTTGTGACGAAGTAACCTCCGCACTTGATACAATTGTCGCCAAGGCCATTCTGGACTTGCTGCAGAAGCTTCAGCATGAATTGCAGTTGACCTATTTATTCATCAGCCATGACCTTGATACCGTGGCCAGTATCGCCGATCAGGTGGTGGTACTTTATGCCGGAAGGGTTGCAGAGCAGGGCTCAAAGTCCGCAGTTTTTCAACCGCCATTCCATCCTTACACGCGGCTCCTGCTTTCTTCGGTTCCGGAAATGAAACAAGGCTGGCTGGAGCAAACTCTCACCACACGTGAAGCAAAAGCCGGAATTGCCCGTGAAGTAAAAATCACCAAACGTGGTTGTCCTTTCGCGGAACGCTGTCCTGAAGCCATTTCGGAGATTTGCAGCAATGAGCGCCCACCGTTGCAAACTCCTGCTTCCGGACACTTTTTCGCTTGCCAACACACACCGGAAATATTATTGAAGTAAAATCTATTTAAAGACATTTTTTCGGTTTATCAGATTTGATGAAGCCGTAAAAGATCTAAAGGGTATACTTTTTTGTCATTCCCGCGAAAGTGGGGAATGACAACTATTAACTTGACCATCAGATTTGAAACTTTCGTAAATAATTTATCATTCTCTCGTTCCGTGGCTCAGCCGCGGAATGCAGTGGGTGAGGCTCCGCCTCACGAGCAGCCGCATGTTTGCCCCGTTCCTCTGTGCCTGTCGATTCTGAGCAAGCTGTGTTCTCTCGTTCCGTGGCTCAGCCGCGGAATGCAGTGGGTGTGGCTCCGCCTCACGAGCAGCCGCATGTTTGCCCCGTTCCTCTGTGCCTGTCGATTCTGAGCAAGCTGTGTTTCGTGTGAAGGAGCATCGTAACTAGGAGAACAGTGAATAGTTACGAGTTTTTTTAATTTACTAACAGTACAAAAGTGCTAGACTGAAGATTTTTCACAGCACATCATTAATTATGCCCAACACAAACTTAAAGGTTTTAAGCTATAACATTTTCTGGGGCGGACATCAGCAACCGCTTGAAGAAACTATTGAAGTGATCCGGAAATCCGATGCGGATTTGGTTGGTATTCAAGAAAATGTCAACCGAGAATATGAAGACCAGACTCCGGAAATAGCAAAGGCACTGGGCTTCTCCTATGTGCGTCACGCAGTGCTGGACTCGCTGGAAGAATTTGGTGCAAGAGGCAACAAACTCCGTGCACGCTGGACTCAGCAGGCCGGGCAATCCACCTTGAGTCGTTTTCCTATTACAGCACAGTCTCCCGGGGGTTCCGGAGTTCAGGTTAAACTGCCTTCAGGAGAGAAAGTCTGGATGTTCAATACACATCTCTGGCATTATCCTTATGTGCCGTATCAGTTGATGAATGTTGATTTTTTTGAAGGCGAAGCGATTGATCCGAAAACGCCGGATGCGGAAGAACAGGCTATACTTTCCGCCCGCATTGGTCATGAAACGGAAGTCAACAAAGTGCTCTGGGATATTAAAAATATTCTTCATTTTGAAGAACCAGTTTTTTTTACAGGAGATTTCAATGAACCGTCTCATCTCGACTGGACCGAAGAAGCAGCACAAGCCGGACTCTTTCCCATAAAGGTGGCTTACCCGACCTCAATGCAAGTTAGCAAAATTGGTTTAAAAGATGCCTTCCGTGAATTATTTCCTGACCCAGTGAAGGTTCCGGGTTTTACCTGGCCGGCTGGGACATATCCGGATTCTCCTGATTCAGCAATAGCGGATCCGCATGACCGGATTGATTTTATTTATTTTGCCGGGAAAAAAGTGCGGGTGAAAAACGTTCAAAGGCTAGGTGAGGATTCAGAAACTTCAGACATTGCTTTTGCAAAATATCCTTCCGATCACCGTGCGGTATTGGCTACCTTTGAACTTGACGGTGCTTGAAAAGAAATTGCTGGAAAAATTAAATTTTTACTTCACAGAATAAATACTTTCCGTAAAAATTCAGCGCCTTGATCGAGTGCGGTGACGGAAGAATCCAACATGCGGCTGTAGTGTAAAAACCCGTGCAATACTCCATGATGCAGATGCAGTTCGCAGGAAACTCCGGATTGTTCCAGCAATGCGGCAAGTGCAGTGCTGTCATCGAGCAATGGATCCATGTCTGAAACTATCAGGCATGAAGCAGGCAGTTCCCGCAAATCCGCACCCAAAACATCCAGTTTCGGATCCAGTAAATCATCAGGAGAACGCAGATAAGCATCCTGATAAAAAGCACGGTTTTCCTCGCTCAAACCATCTTCCGTTCCACCGAACAAGCGTGAGGAACATGAATCACGCAAACCAAACCAACCATAAATCAGCAATAATCCACGCAAATTATTTTTAAAACTTAAGGCCGCACCCATGCTAAG
>JACNKY010000336.1 GCA_014381795.1 Pseudomonadota bacterium
TGAAATACCCAATGCAAAATAAAAATCAGGAGTAACCATTGTTCCGGTTTGACCAACCTGGTGCTTGTGAGGTACCCATCCCGCGTCACAGACAGCGCGTGACGCACCAAAGGCAGCACCTAAGTCTTTAGCTAAAGGTTTTACGAAATCACATCCTTCTGTACCGCCTACACCACGTCCAGCGGAAACGATGATACTTGCTTCGTTAAGTTCTACTTCGTCACTCACCTCTACTTGAACTTCTTTGACCTTCAGTTTTGGATGTCCTGCTGGTATTGAGAGCGAGACAGTGTTTGCAGGAGCCGGAGATGTTTCTTCCGCTGCAAAAAATCCACTGCGTATACTGATGACACGCAAACCGTCTTTGCTGAACTGACATTTCTGCATGACTTTTGTGGACATGCATGGACGTTGCGCTGTTATTTGGTCAGCATTAACTTCGAATTGGGTGACATCGCTCAATGCACCCACACCGTGACGTGCGGCTAACCGTGGGCTAAGATCACGTCCCAGTTCTGAAGAGGATAACCAAACCTGAGTTGCTCCTGACTGTTGAAGTGCGTCAGTCACCAGAGAAGTATACTGTTCAGTATTATAGATTTCCAGGGACGCGTCGTCAGCCAAGTAAACCGTGGATGCGCCTTGTCCGGCCAAAACATCAGCCTGTCCCGCAACTCCGGAGCCGCTCAGTACTGCGTTTATTTCTAGGCCTTGTGATTTAGCAAAGGATAATAACTCTAGAGTATTTTTTTTGATCTCACTGTTTTTAACTTCGGCTACTATAAGAATTTTAGACATTTTAAATTTTAATATTTATGTTTCCAAAAAATTTCCAAAAACCCACTAAAACATTTTAAATTAATATAATCTATTATTGCGTTTTTGTGTGTTTGGCTAAAAAAATTCAAGCTAAGAATTTAGCTTCACTGACCAGCAGTTCCATCGCTTGTTTAACGGTTTCGGTTTCATCGCCTTCAAAACTTTTTCCTTCTTTGCGTGATTCAGGTTTGTCGTATTGCAACACTTCAGTCATTGAACCTTGTGCACCGCTCATTTCCACAGAAACTCCTATTGCATCGAGCTCAATTTCCTCAAGCGGTTTTTTTTTAGCCATCATAATTCCCCGCATTGAAGCTAAACGTGGTTCATTAAGACTGTCATTGACAGTCACTACGCCTGGCAACTCCATTTCCAAAACTTCTGTTGCATGATCACCTTTACGGTAAAGTGTAATGCTCTGCTCAGAGACATCACTGAAACGAATAATATTCGTGACTTGAGGCAGACCGAGGAATTCAGCGAGCATTGATGCAGTTAAGCCGGCATCAGTGTCTTGAGCCTGTTTGCCGGTTAAAATCAAATCATATTCACGTCCTTCCAGGACTTTTTGCAAAATTTTCGCATAAGCAAATGAATCAGTTTGTTTTGCCTCATTATACTTTACATGAATCGCTTTGTGTGCACCCATGGCCAAGCCTTTACGCAGGGATTCAGCTGCCTTTTCCGGTCCAATTGTCAGCAAAGTGACCTCACCTCCGACGTCTTCAGTAATCTGCAATGCTGCTTCCAGAGCAGTCTCATCCCAACTGCTGATTACATAACTTAAGCCTTCTTCTACAACGGCCCCGTCTTTTACTTTAATATTCAGCGCCACATCCGGCACTTGTTTTATAGGTACTATGATTTCCACTGTTTTTTTTGAATTAAAAGGTTTTTAAATTTAAAGCACGAATTTTCAAAGATACACACAATTATTTATTACAGGTGAACAGAACAATGCTGTTCACCTATTATCCTTGATAAATTATATGGAAGAATCCGCCACAAATCGTGGCCAGGAAAGATATTAACTACCCACTGAAGCAGCCGCTTTTTCGCCGACCAGTCTGTTTTCAGCGAAACGGTTATAGCGGAAAGGCTCAATCATTTCCGGAGTTTTTCCATTTGCAACCATCTGCGCAGTATTATAACCGCTTGCGGGGGCTGCTTTAAAGCCATAAGTTCCCCAACCTCCATTTACATAAAATCCATTAATTTCGTCGATTGGAGAAATAATAGGACTGTAGTCCGGAGTCATATCACACAATCCGGCCCACTGCCTTTGTACCGCAACGTTGTGCAGTACAGGGAAAAGTTCCAGAACATGCGCAGCATAACTTTCAAGAAAACCCAGTGTAGAACGCATGCCATAATGCGGATAAGTGTCAATCCCATTTCCGCACACCAGTTCTCCACGATCAGTCTGGCTGAGATAAATGTGCAGGGTGCCGCTAACCACCACATGATTCAGCCATGGTTTGTAAGACTGTGTAACCAGAGCTTGCAGCGGATGAGTGACGAAGGGCAACTTAACGTTTACTTTTTTGCAGACTTCCGAACTCCAACCTGCCACTACGGAAATTACAGTGTTACATGAAACGGTACCCCGGTTTGTAACAACACCGGTTGCTTTACCATTATCAACAATAATATCCTGTACTTCTGTCAACTGGTGTATTTGAACACCTTTGCGGTCAGCACCTCTCGCATATGCCCAAACTACAGCATCATGACGTATTATTCCACCAGGAGGATGATAAAGAGCACCATGTACTGGAAAACGCGGATGATCCGTAATATCAATTTCCGGCAGCATTTTTTTAATTTCCTGAGGATCAAGAATATAACTGTCAACATTTAGTGCTTTGTTGTTTTCCGCACGTGTGACTAATCCCGAAACAGCGGCAGTTGAGTGACCAAGTGTGAAATGTCCCTGACGGCTGAACATCAAGTTGAAATCCAGTTCACCTGCTAAATCTTCATAAAGTCCGAGGCTTTGATCATAAAATTTTATGCCTTCTTCTGTTCGATAATTCGAGCGTAGAATTGCCGTGTTTCTTCCGGAACCTCCATAACCAAGGTATTTCTGCTCCAAAACCGCGACATTGGTAATTCCGAGTTGTGCCAGATAATAGGCAGTTGCCAACCCGTGTGCTCCTCCGCCGATGATTACTACATCGTAATTCTTTTTTAGCTCGTGGTTTTTCCACATTCGTTGAGTCATTATTTCCCCTCCTCAAAAGAAACTGGTACCGTTGAAATCCCACCAGGAACCAAGCCTACTCCTATGCCAACATCCATTAAAGCGTCGTAAAGGGACTCAGACAAGTTTCGTGGATGGATTATGATGTCAAAATTTTTGGTTCGATACAAAGTCATACCGACTGTATGAATTGAAGACTGAATCACAGAACCTGCTACTACTCGGTCACGCCGTAAATCCATGGCAGTTGAACGCTGAAGTACTTCATCTCTCCGTGGTCCTCCTAAAACGAGACAACCCTGAGAACCGGTACTGTCGATTACAGTTGTGATATTATGATCAATTTTTCCCAGTAAATCTGCTTCCATTCCTGATTGACATAAAATCAAATAATCGTTGCCAGTTAAACGCAGCGCCACCTTGTCCTTATTTGATGAAGATTGCAAAGGTTCAATTTTGGACGCACCGGATACAAGCTTTTCTGCAGCCTTTGAGGCATCTCCTCCTGAGAGGGATATTTTGCCTATGTGTGACCAATCTACCAGAACACTGTCCTGGTTTAAATGTGTTAACTCTCGTTCAGCGTTTCCAAAATTTTCAGCAATGTTCCATCCTGAGACTTCAGTCAATTTGACGGGATGGTTGCGGTAAATTCCAGAAAGTGGGCTGGTTTTAATCACGTTATCCTCCTGTAGTATTTTTTAGTTCTCACTTTTGTGTTACATATTTAAGAATCTGCACAACTTGCTCTGTGGTCGTTGTACTTGCCAAGGCGGCGGCATCTACTTCTTTAAGCGGATGCACAAGATCTTCTGCGTGTAAAGTTACATAAGGTGTTCCCAAGGCAGCGCAATAACCTGCGTCAAACGCGGCATTCCATTGCTTGTATTTATCTCCAAATCGAATAACAGCCATGTCACTTTTTTTGATCAATGTTTTTGTGCGGATTGCATTGATCTTTGCTGATTTATGATCGCGCCAGAAAGGGTTGTTCTCGGCCCCCAAATGATCTCCGGCGGAGTCACTCGCATCATGATCGGTTACTGCTGAAATAAACTCAATATCGAGTCCGTTTTCTTCTGCACCTTGCTGAATTTCTGTCCTCCACTCAGTATGAATTTCTCCGGACAAATAAATTGTGAATTTCATCAATGTAAAATTTCCCTGATTTGCTGTAAGCTTTTTTTCTGCCTGCCCTGAGTATCAAAATTGTCAGGACTCAGCCAAGTTTGGAATGCTTTTTTTATAAGCGGCCATTCCCTATCAGTCATGCCAAACCAAGCGGTATCGCGGTTACGGTTTTTGTACAGCGTAGCTTGACGAAAAAGACCCTCAAAACTAAATCCAAAACGCTCCGCCGCTTTTCTGGAACGAGCATTAAGCGCGTCACATTTCCATTCGTAACGTCGATAACACAGTTCATCAAAAACCCTGCTCATCATCAAAAACATGGCCTCAGTAGCGACAGGTGTTTTTTGCAGCAATGGTGAAAAATGAATATGTCCTACTTCAATCACTCCAATTCCAGGCTGAATACGCAAAAAACTTGCTACACCAACTGCTTTATTTGTCTCTGCCTCAATGATTACGTGATAAAGTGGATCATCTCCGCAACAAGCTTTCGTGAGCCAGTTTTGATAATCAGCAAAATGCTCGAATGGCCCGTATGGTAAATATGTCCAGTCCTGATCATTTCTTTGCTTTACATAAGCTGCAAAAAGTTCTGCTGCGTGTTTTTGCGGAACTAAGCTCTCAACCCTACGCCAGTTACCTGTCATGGTAG